>JBDLIO010000425.1:0-3521 GCA_039714865.1 Acidobacteriota bacterium
CCGCCTTGGGACGGCCGTAGTCCACCAGGGCATCCAGCGCCGCCCGGATCGTTCGACCGGTATAAAGAACGTCGTCCACCAGGTAGACCACTTTCTCGTCCAGCTCAAAGGGCAATTCCGTACGCTTCAATACCGGCTGGGAATGGGCCGGCCGCCAGGGGCCGACATCGTCCCTGTAAAGAGAGATATCGATCCGACCCAGGGGAATTTTCTTTCCGGCACCGGCCTCGAAAATCTCAGCCAGCCGCTGGGCCAGGGGAACCCCCCGGCTGTGAATACCGACCAGCACGATGTCATCCCCGTCATTTTCGAGGATTTCAGCTGCCATGCGAGCCAACGTCCGTCTGATGCCCTCCCGGTCCAGAACCTGAACCAGGCTGCTTTTTCCACCGCTTCTTTCGTTCATCACGGCGTTCTCCTCAAGGCTGATACTGAACAAAAAAAAACTCCCCTCAGGGAAGTTGTGATCGTCCGTTTCGGCCTGTATCCATCATCGGACAAATCCTAACACAGACAGGCTGGAAAGCTGGGAGGCTGAAAGCTCAGGCGCTTGCATGAGTCAACGGCAACGCCACCAAGAGGGAAAATAGCCACAAAAAGGCGCAAAAAAGCACGAAGAAAAACACAGACTAACACCGTGGTTCGGCTTGCAATCCCATATGAATGAATAAGTTGCCGTCTTCCTGTTTCCTTTTTTGTGCTTTTTCGTGCCTTTTTGTGGCTGCTCTTCTTGTGGCTTTCTGCAAGAGGCTATGCCGGAGGGCTCCGGCTTCGCCGGGTTACCATACCGCGATGGCTGTCCTCCACGATGTCGCCGGTCCCCGGGACCGTTTGATGGTGCTGGCCGCGGCACTGCTCTTTTCGACGGGAGGCGCCGCGGTCAAGGCCTGCAGCATGAGCGCCTGGCAGATCGCCTCTTTCAGATCCGGGCTGGCCGCTTTGACCCTCCTGCTGTTAATGCCTGCAGCACGCAGGCGATGGACTCGCCACACATGGGCCGTAGGACTGGCCTATGCGGGCACCATGATTCTCTACGTCGTCGCCAACAAGCTGACGACCGCCGCCAACACGATCTTTCTTCAGGACACTGCCCCGCTCTACATCCTGGTGCTCAGTCCGCTTCTCCTGGGCGAACCCGGGCGCCGTCGAGACCTGCTGTTCATGGTTGTGCTTGCGGCGGGCATGTCCCTCTTCTTCGTCGGCGCCCAACCGGCAACCGCCACCGCACCGCAACCGATGCTGGGCAATGTCCTTGCCCTGGGCGCCGGCGTCTGTTGGGCCTTGACCCTTATGGGTCTTCGCTGGCTCGGCCGCAGCGGCAAGGGAGACGGCGCCCCGGCTGCCGTCGCCTGCGGCAATCTGATCGCATGCCTCGCCGTGCTGCCGCTGGCACTGCCCGTCGGCTCCTCCACAGCGGGTGACTGGGCCTCGATCGTCTTCCTCGGAGTCTTCCAGATCGCCCTGGCCTATGTTTTCTTGACGCGGGGTATGCGGCGGGTGCCCGCCCTCGAGGCGTCCCTGCTGCTCCTGGTTGAACCGGTTCTCAATCCCATCTGGGCCTTTTTTGCCCACCGGGAGGTACCGACCTCCTGGGCCGTTTTGGGAGGCGCCATCGTTCTGGGCACCACGGCCGTCAAGACATTCATGGATGATAACCAGCACCACAAATTGCCTTCTGGATAACAGAAATCGGGAACGGTTTCCCATGAGCCGGGTACACCGTTGATGCCCCGAGTTCTATCAGCGACTTCCAGCTTTTGATGACAGCTGCTGGGTCGTTTGCGAAGATCGGCATAAGTAGGGGACAGTGTTCTTTGCGAGAAAATTGTTCCTGGTGCTTTTCAAAAACGCACGCCCTCATCGTGCCTCAAACGCCTCCTGGCAAGCAAGGCAAAACGGCGTCTCAGGTCGTGCGTCGAGTCTCGCCGTGCGAATCTCCCCTTTACAGCTCCGACACGAACCGTAGGAGCCCTGCTCGATGGCGGACAAGGCGCCCTCGACCTGCTTCAACTTGATTTCCATTTGCCGCTTATTGAGGGCGGCCATATTCTGCATCTGCATGGCATCGGCACGCGACAATCTCCCGATCGGAAGATCGAGGTCCACCGGTTTGGAATCTTGAACGGTCTGCCCGAGCAGCACCCTGATCTCGACCTCCACCGCCAATAGCCGCTGACGGAAATCCTCGATGTCTTTCTTGTTCATCTTGGTCATCAGCGCCCTCCTGATCTGCCGGGATCGAACCCGCCTCCCGCGCCGAAGGCGCAATGCAATTCGTCCGACGAATTGCCTGGCGGACCCAGCAGGACTCGAACCTGCGACCTTTGGTTTAGGAAACCACTGCTCTATCCACCTGAGCTATGGGTCCGCAGCCCGGGAATCCTACGGCCAAGAGGTGCCGGTGTCAACGAGGGATGGCGCACCCGGCCGGATTCAAGCATAATCCCGACCATGAGAATTTCTGCGACGACCGTATGTGGTGTTTTCTTGTTGATCCTTTCACTTGCTGGTATCGCCCTTGGTGGTACTCCGACCACGCCTGACGGCGCCGTTGCCGGGTTTTCACCGGTCGAGCGCGAGATGGCCAATGGCGCCAAGGCCCTGCTCTGGCCGAGGCCGGGGTCGGGCACGGTCCTGCTCACGGTCGCCGTACCGGCCGGGTCCCAGCATGAGCCGGTGGAAATGTCGGGGCTGTCGCACTATCTGGAGCACCTGCTCTTCGACGGGTTCGACGATCTCGATGAGCGTGGCGTCACCGAGGCTTTCGAACTTCGATCGGCCTATATCAATGCCTTCACGCGTGATCAAGCGACGGTGTTTTTTGCATTGGCGCCGGTCGAAGAGGCCCAGGAGACGGCACGGCTCCTGGTCGGCATGTTGAACCGCTCGAACATTGTCCCGGCGACGTATGAAAAGGAACGCAAGGTCATCCTCGAGGAATTGGCCAAGGACAATACCAACCCGGATCAGGTCAAGGACGAACGCCTGCGAAGCGCCCTGTGGCGTGGAACACCCCTGGAGCAACCGGTCCTTGGTTTCGAGAAAACAGTCGCCGCAACCGATCGCGAGACGGTTGTGCGGTACTGGAAAGACCGCTACGGGCCGAGTTCCTGGCGCGTCCTGATCACGGGCGATCTCCCGATTGCAGGACTCCAGGGAGTTCTCGATGCGATGACGCCGCTTGAAAACTCCCCCGCCTTGCCCCCGTCTGATGACCCCATCACATGGACCGGATGGGGTCAGTGGGAGGCCGTGGCGGCGCCCGAGAACACGGGTGGCGGCGGCGGCATGCCGTCGATGGCCGCCATGGGCCGCGGCGGTCCGCCGAAAGCGGCCGGTCCCGAGGGCGGCAGCCTGGCGTTGGTCATCGCGGCGCCCGACGACACTCGGCGGACCGAGCTTGAGGTGCTCGCACGTTGGCTGGGAGATTCAGACGGCCCAATTTCAACTGCGCTGGTACCCGAATATGCAACCTCCGTCGGTGTTTCCCTGGAACCTCGCTACGGTCGCGACGTCCTGAA
>JBDLIO010000426.1:0-3509 GCA_039714865.1 Acidobacteriota bacterium
CCTTTTGACCTCTTCGGCTCTTTGACCCCAAAGCTGTCTTATGACAGCTTTGTCACCCCGGCATCTCCGTCTGATGCATCAACGGTTCGGCTTCGGGTCTCGGTGCGTCGGCCCCGGCATCCCAGAAGGGTGAGAGCCGCCTGAGGTTCGCGACGATCGGCGGGAAGAGTTCGATGACCCTGTCAATCTCCGCTTCGGTCGTGTAGCGCGAGAGCGAAAAGCGAATCGAGCCGTGAACGGCGGTGAAGGGTACCGACATTGCGCGTAAGACGTGCGAGGGTTCCAGCGAGCCCGAGGTGCAGGCCGAACCCGAGGAAGCGCAGATGCCCTCGGCCGAGAGTTGGTAGAGCATGCCTTCGCCTTCGATGAAGTGGATGGCCAGGTTGAGGGTGTTCGAGAGGCGTTCGACCCCGGCCCCGTTGACCTCGGAGTAGGGGATGGCCTTGGACAGAGCCGATTCGAGCCGGTCACGGAGGTCTCGAATCCTCGTCTCGTCTCCGTCGTGATGTTGGTCGGCCAGTTCCAGCGCGCGGGCCAGGCCGACGATGAAGGCGACGTTTTCGGTGCCGGCCCGACGGCCGTCTTCCTGGTGGCCGCCAAGCATGAAGGGCCGGCATGGGGTTCCACGACGCACGAACAGGGCGCCGATGCCTTTGGGGGCGTGGAGCTTGTGGCCGGAAAAAGAGAGAAGATCAACATGTTTGAGGTCGCCTCGAAGGTCCAGTGGGACTTTGCCGGCGGTCTGGGTGGCATCGGTGTGCACGACGATCGAGGGGTCGGTCTCCTTGGCGATACGGGCGATGTCGGCGACGGGAAAGATCACACCGGTCTCGTTGTTGGCGTGCATTGCCGAGACCAGCAAAGTGTCGGGGCGCAGGGCCCGGACGTAGGCGCCGATGTCCAGTCGCCCCGGGCGATCGACCGGCACGAAGTCGACTTCGAAACCGCGGCGTTTGAGTTCGCCGGCGACCTCGAAGACCGCCGGGTGCTCGACCCCGGTCGTGACGATGTGCTTGCGCACGGGATTGGCGGCGATCGTGCCGAAGATCGCTGTGTTGTTGCTCTCGGTGGCGCAGCCGGTGAAGAGGATCTCGTCGGGCCGGGCGCCCAGTGACCGCGCGACGGTCTTCCGGGCCGCTGTGACGGCATCCCTTGTTGGGCGTGCCGCCTCGTATACCGACGAAGGATTGAAGTACATCTCGTCCAGAAAAGGCCGCATGGCTTCGAGGACCTCGGGAGCGACCCGGGTCGTGGCGTTGTTGTCGAGGTAGATCGTGGCGGTCATGCAGGGCAGGATACAGGATGCTGGGGTCAAAGGGTCGAAGGGTCAAAGAGGTCAAAGAGGTCAAAGAGGTCGAAAAGGTCCATCCATTGTAGGGGCGGGTCCCCGTGCCCGCCCGTATCCGGGTGGAGGGCTCGATGGGGGCGAAGGGTCGGAAGCGCTGAAACGATGGGAAGCAGGGCTGGAGCGCAGGTCTCCATACCTGCATGAATTAATTCTTCCTCGCAGTTGCCGAGAAGGTCGTGATCAGGGGCTGAGCAGGCCGGCGATCTGGATGGGATCGTCTGTTACACTCTTCGCAGGGTCATTCTCAGACAGGGGAACAGTTTCTTTAACTATAGGATATCTGGAGGCACCATATGTCGAATTTCAGGGCCATTTTGTTTTTGGCGGTGATAGGCGTGCTCGCATTTGCGGGAACCGTTATCGCTCAGGACACCGACTTTTCAGTCGTTGTCATGGACTCACAAGATCCGGCCGTGCCGGGCTCAACCGTCAGCTTCGCGGTCGAAGTCGCCAACGCGGGTCCCGACAGTTCGCCGAATGCGATCATTCTGGACATTTATTTACCGATGGATGTTCCGGTTCCATGGCAGGACTACCTCGACGCCGATGATGATGCCCGTGCCGTGATCGTCGACGCGTTCATGGCTTCGGCCAATATCCTGATCGACGACAACATCTGGAATGATGGAGTCTCCGGCACCTACATCGGGGGCAGTTTCAACAACGCCTGTGAAAGCATGATAGTTCAGCCGCAAGACCTGGTCTTGCCTGCAGGCACCTCCGGGCAGGTTACCTATGACGCTACCCTTCCCTTGAGCGGCGGCGTCAGCGGCCTGGCGTACGATCCCGATTCGGGCGACCGTGTGGTCGTCAACTACGGTGTCGGCGGCTGCGACTCCAGCCTCTACACTGACTGTGCCGGTATTCCCTGCCTGGGCCCCCGCCTGACCATGCATCCGGCCACCGGAGCGCCGGTGACGGTTGTCGATGACGGAACCGGCACACTGAACGACGGTTGTGAGCCTCTGGTTGGATTCCCCGCGGGTCATGTCGCCCTGATCGATCGCGGCGCCTGCAACTTCAGTCTCAAGGCCGACCACGCGACCCAGGCCGGCGCCTCCGGGGTGATCATCGCCAACACGGCGGCGCTCGGCAGCGTCACCCCGACCGCCGACTCCATCATGACGATGGGATGTACCGATCCCGTATGCCACAGCTCGATCATTACGATCCCGGCGGCCTTCATGTCCTACAACGCCGGCGAGGCCATCAAGGCCGCCATGGTTGCAGGCGAGGTCACCGTCTACATGGGTGTGCGGCCGGAAGAGCCCGAGTACAAGCAGACCAAGGGCTACATCTGGGAGAGTGCGGCGGACCCAACCGATACCAACGACGCCAACGACCGGGACACCGAGACGACCTCCCTTGCAGCCATATTCATCGACGGTTTCGAGTCGGGAGACACCTCTGCGTGGTAGGGCGCCTGATCCTCCACAAGGGAGGCTGCCACTGTGGGGCGGTGAAATTCGAGGTGGACGCGCCCGAAGAACTCGCGGCGGATCTCTGTAACTGCTCGATCTGCTCGATGACGTCGTACCTGCACCTGATTGTCCCCAAGAGCCGGTTTCGCCTCGTTTCGGGTCAAGACGCCCTCGAGACCTACACCTTCAATACCGGGGTTGCCCAGCATCACTTTTGCAAGCACTGCGGGATCAAGTCGTTCTACGTGCCTCGCTCCAATCCCGACGGCATCAGCGTCAACGTGCGTTGCATCCGGCCTGAAACCATCACGTCGATCAAAATACGGAACTTCGACGGCCGATACTGGGAGCTCCACGCCCATGAACTGGCGCATTTGTCGGTCGAAGGAGTCGAGGCGCCACCGCCGGCAGCCTTTGATGAGGTCGACTTGTCGGGTGTCGATCTGGAAGAAGCAGTTGTCCTGCGCACTTTTTCCAACCGGCAGGAAGCTGATCTCGCCCTCGGTTACCTGCATTCCTGCGGCATTCCGGCGATCGTCATGGGAGACGACTGCGGTGGCCTTCGTCCGGAGCTGTCCCAGTCCCTGGGCGTTCGAGTTCTGGTGTCCCCAGGCCACCAAGCCGAAGCCAAGCAACTGCTTGAGGAGATCCCCGATGGTCCCCCAGGTCAAGTGTGACCTCGAGGCTCAGATGCCCTTCGTTCGATGTTGAGCGTTGAACGTTGAGCGTTGGACGTTCTA
>JBDLIO010000427.1:0-3502 GCA_039714865.1 Acidobacteriota bacterium
ACCCGTGATTAGGATCTATATGTTGCTGCTCGCCAATCCGTCAACCGAAACGCTGCACATCGTCATTTTCGAAGCGCCGGAGTCCAGCTGGGATGAAAGCTGGGCCGAAGTAACACCAGTCCTCCAAGCACTTGGTTTTGACGACGAAGTGTAGGTTCGCTGGCACCAATTTGGCACCAATTTGGCACCAATACCGATACTCCAGGAATAGAAGGTGTTAGCTCGATTCCAATTTTTCCAGTTCCTGCAGTGCAAAAAACCAAGGGAGAAGGGGACACTCTTGTTCTCTGGCCTGCGGCGCTGGCCGAGATTCTGTCGCTGAGGGCACCGCCGCAGGAGTGCCACTCTTCCCGAGGTCCGCATCGACTGCCGTATCGGGGAGTTCGCGTGAGGACCTCGGGAAAAGAGCGGCACCTCCCGTCCAAGGGCATGGGGCGCACTCCGGATTGAGGGTCGGCATCGGCTCCGTTGGTAAACAAGAGCGCCCTTCTCGGACGGGGGTGCGGAAAAGGTGCCAAGCACGGCTTTCCAGAAAAGGCACAAGAGTTGAATGTCCCTTATAATTGCTCGTCTCAGCGCCCCGAGGTCCGGGATCACAGAGCCTCGAAATCGAGGCGAACATCGGAGAGAACGACGTCGGTCTCCCCGATGGGAAGCTCGACTCCGGCGGCGGCGATTCGGCTCATGACATCGTGGGCGGCCGCCTGGAACTGCTCCCGGTGCAGGCGCTGCGCCCTCTCCGGATCGCGGTCTTTGACCGCCGGAATGAACCCGCCGAACGGCCGCTCGAGGTAGGAGTTCTTGATATAGGCCAGCATCGACTCCCGGGGCATCAGGCCCCAGAACTGCCGTGTCGAGAGAATGTAGAGGAGCTCTTCCTGCTCGTACAGCGACGCGACGGTGGCAAGCCGCGCGGTCTTGATCAACGCGGCGTAGACCTGCATCAGATCCCGGATGGCCTGAGTGATGAATGCCGACCAATCGTCGTCATCGAGCGCGCTCCAGTCCCGCTCGGCCCCAGCACGCAAGCCCCCTTCGTAAACGTCCAGAGCTCGCTCAAACTCGTCGAGCGCCTCGAGATCGGGATCCACGGCTGCCCGCCCGACCACGTAGGTGTACATCACGAGCCGGAGCTCCGAGTGAGCCATCATCTCCTCTGCCGTCAACGAACGGGCGAAGGTGCCCACGTGCGGCGCCTTGCGCAGGACCCCCCAGGCGATCAGCTGACCTAGGGCCTCCCGGACCGGCACGATGCTGCAACCGAGTTCGCGCGCAAGGGCCCTCTCCGGGATCCGATCTCCGGGCTTGATCTTCCCAGAGATGATCTGCTCCGAGAGCTTTTCCAACACGCGTTGGTTCGAGACTCTGTAGTCGTCTGAGGTTGCAAGTTCCATAGACCAGGCGATGCTATGACCGGCAGGACCTCGTGTCAACCGAACCGGTCTTGATGACTCGGCTGCTCTAGCTGGACTCAATGTTATAATTGCTATAATATCTAAAATATTCGGGGCGCGACCGCTCAGGCGCTCCGTCAACAGGTGAACCGAACAAGGGGGATCCAGTGATCAAGAATTCTGCAGCGTCGTCGGTCGTCGTGATCTTCGTTGTCGTTTTCGGTTGTTGCAGCTTCAACGCGGACGCCGCCACCCGGTTGGTGACCAGCAGCCTCGACTCCGGTCCGGGCACCCTCCGGGAGGCCGTCGCCGCTGCCGAAGCCGGTGACACGATTCTCATTTCCGTGCCCGAGGTCCGACTGCGCGGTACGATCATTGTCGACCAAGACATCACGCTCGCCGGCGATGATTGCGTGAGATTGGGGACCGCCGCACTACGCATCATAGGCAACGGTACCTTTCGCTTGATCTTGGTCGAAAATGGCGTGACCCTCGAATTGAGAGACGTTTTGCTCGAGGATGGTTTTGCAGGCGATGGTGCCGGGGGCGGCGCCATCTTCAATTATTTTAGCAATCTGAAAGCGGTGAATTGCTTCTTTTCTGAGAACCACCAGGTCGGCTCCATTGGTGGCGGCGCGGTCTTGAGTCTTGGGTATGCGGAGTTCACCAACTGCGGCTTCATGGACAACACTTCGAGCGGTGCCGGCGGCGCCATTTACGGTGATGTAGGGTACATGAAGCTGACCAACTGCACCATCCGGAGAAACAGCGCCGAGGAAATCGATTCTATGCTCGGAGGTGGCGTCGCAGTCTTAGGCAATCTGACGATGACCAACACGATCGTCTGGGGGAACGACGTCAACGGGAATCCACAGGACGTGTATTCTCTTTTTGGACCCGCTGAGGGCAGCCACAACGTCATTGGCGTGATAGACGGTCCGAGCAATCTCACCGACACGATCAACGAAGACCCCCTGTTCAGTGACGGCTGGGATCCAATGGGACTCCTCCCGGAAAGCCCTTGCATCGACGCGGGAACCGACGCGGGCGCCCCGGAGAGAGACTTCCATTACTACCCTCGTCCGATGATCGGGGAGATTCCAACTGGTCCCGGTCTCGGTTTCGACATCGGGGCGGTGGAGTATGAGCAGGGAGATTTGGATGCCGTCGTAACCTATATGACCGGAATGGGTTCGGGGACCATAACAAGCGAACCTTCGGGGATACACCACGGGACCTGTTGGGTGGCTTGGTTTATTGAGGGAACAACCGTCTCTCTGACCGCGACGCCCGATCCGGACTCAGTTTTCACCGGTTGGACCACAGACACCGGCGGGGACCCAGACTTCTGCAACAGGAACCTTGGTGGTTTTGTTTCCCCTATACACTGCTACGCCGGATTCGAGCCCTTCCTGGCCGGCTATCACGGCTCTCTCGATTTCGCCCCGGATACCTACACCGTCGAGGAGAACGCAGGCTTGGTGGAGATCACCGTCAGTCGCAGCAGCGGCAGCATCGACAATCGGGTCTTCTACACAACCCAAGACGGTACCGCCACGGCCGGCGAGGACTACCTGGAGACCTGGGGCATCCTGACCTGGTATGCCGACGATTTTACGCCTCAGACCATCGTCGTCGAGATCATCGACGACGCCACGATGGAGGGCGACGAGAACTTCACCGTGGCCCTGAGGAACGCCACCTACTCGGTTCTCGGGGCCGATGTGGCGACCGTGAGGATTGTCGATTCACTGATCTTCTGGGACGGTTTCGAGACCGGTTCGACCCAGGGGTGGTCTTCGACAGCTCCATGAGCCGAGGGCGCCGTTCCATGGGTGCTCTTCGCATTCACACCATCCGTGCCAGATCCGGTCTTCCCGGTGTTGTGATGTTCTGCCCAATGGAAGTTGATTTATGCCACGATCGCTACGGTTGTTGACTGAGGGGGGTGTCTACCACGTCTACAACCGTTTTGCTCGAGGTGAGTCGGTTTTTGAGGGCGCCTGGGAAAGTGGCCGATTCCTTGAGTTGGTCGAAAAGACCTAGAAGAAGGACGAGATACGATCAGCCAACAGGCTGCCAGAGGAGAAAGTTGAGCATCGGAGGAT
>JBDLIO010000428.1:0-3502 GCA_039714865.1 Acidobacteriota bacterium
CGGGATGAAGCCCCATAAAATTGCTGATATGGGTGTAACAAGAACCTTTCAGATCATGCGGCCCTATTACAGCTTGCCTGCCTATAAAAATCTTGTTATGATCGAACCCCCGCCGGCAAGTATCACGAAATGTGATGTAGCCATTGTGGGAGCGGGCCCTGCCGGATTGGGCGCGGCGATCACCTGTGCGAAAGCCGGTCTTGATGTGGTGGTCTTCGAGAGACTTCCCAACAGGAGACTCAGTCATCACACAGACGGTGGTGTGCTGTTCTCTTTTCCCGGACTCACTTCTGTGAACATCGATGGAAACACTGTGAGCTTTCCCGAGCTTGATATCTCCATTCGTGCCAGTTTCGCCAAGAAGTGTGACCGACTCGGTTTGCTCGGTCCTGGCGGGCTGGGCACAGAGAACACGTTCCCCAAGGGTCTTGAGGGATGGGCGGGCAATAAGGACGACCTGGTTGAAGCGCTGATCGATGAAGCTGCAAGTCAAGGAGCCACATTCTGGTTCAACGCCAAAGTCAGTGATGTACTGAAGGAAGGGGAACGGATTTCCGGGGTAAGACTTGATACGGGCGAGGAGATCCAATCGAAGGTCGTGGTGACGGCGGATGGCGTCTTCGCCAAGATCAGCGAAATGGCCGGAATGCACATCAGTCACGACGAGCTATGGTATGCGAGTGTGCTGGCCTTTGAATACGACAATACGGAAGACCTCGCCGGTGGACTGTACTATCTGAATGGTGACATGCAGCTTGGGGAGGGTATGCCGGCCGCTTTTGGGGGACTGGGTATCACAGAAGTGATCCACGTTCTGGTCGCGTTCTTCTCCCGCAAGAGGTTCTACCCGGCCCCTCAGCCGATGGATGTCTACGTTCAAGGAATGCTCGAATCCGACGGGCGTCTGAAGGACATTCTGGGGAGCGCATTGGACGGTAAGAGACCGAAGATGCTGACGGGTTGCCGGGCGGTCATGCGAAAGAAGAGCAACGAAGACCCTGTCGGCAACGGGATCATCTCTGTGGGAGATGCATGGGTCGACGACGGCGAGATCGGGAATGTCCCGGCCCTTGCCAATGGCGTGTGGGCGGGCAGGGTGATCGTTCAGGCTGCGGAAAGGAATGACTTCTCTGAAGAGGCACTAGGGCCGGCGAGGGATTTCATCACGAAGAAGTTGGTGAGTGCCCTTTCGAAGAACAAGGATATGAAGCTTCTTGGCACGAGATTCAACGACGATGAGATGAAACAGTTGTTCGGGTTCATGCAGCATCTCAATTACCCGGTCATGATGTTTGGCAGCCCGGGGCAGCAGGGACTTATGTATACGGAGTTCATGGTCAAGAACGTCTTCCGCTTCTTCAAATACCCGAAGATAGGAAGAGCCCTATTCTAGGCGATGTGATCCACGACGACTGAGTCCACCGTATCCTGCAACCCGCGTCTTCGGCACTGCTTGCCAGGCGGTGACTCAAAGCGTCAGGCACACAGGTCTCTTCGCCCAGATTCGTCAAGGGCTTCGACAACACGCACGAACGGTGTTCCTGCTGGGTATCGCTATTCGACGCGGCGCGGGATGGTGTGGGCGGGGGATCGCCGACTGCCCGCTTGCTTGGAGCCGAGACATCGATGACACTGGGGCGGGCTCAAGCTTGGCGGCTGGCCCTCACGAGAGCAAGGAGAGAAGATGCGCGCCCTCATCTGCGGCTCGTTCGCATACGACCACATCATGGTGTTCGGAGATCGCTTCAAGAACCACATTCTTCCGGACAAGGTCCACATGCTGAACGTGTCCTTCCTGGTGACGGAGATGCGCCGGGAGTTCGGCGGCTGCGCCGGCAACATCGCGTACAACCTCAAGCTGCTCGGAGGGAGTCCCGTGCCGATGGGCACGGTCGGCGAGGACTTCGACGCCTACGCGCGGTGGATGGACGAGTGCGGCATAGACCGCACGCACGTGACCGTGGTCGGAGACACCTTCACGGGTCAGGCCTTCGTCACCACCGACCTCGACGACAACCAGATCACCGCGTTCCATCCGGGCGCGATGGGCTTCTCGCATCGAAACGAAGTAGGCGACGCCGTGGACGTAGGCATCGGGATCGTCTCTCCCGATGGCCGGGAGGGGATGATCGAGCACGCGCGCCATTTCGCCGCCGCCGGCATCCCGTTCGTCTTCGACCCCGGCCAGGGTTTGCCGATGTTCGACGGCGAGGAGCTGCGCCGGTTCATCGGCCAAGCGACCTGGCTCGCCACGAACGACTACGAGTGGGAGATGATCGCCGAGCGCACCGGGATGACTGTCGATGAGGCCCTGGACCAACTCGAGGCCGTTGTCATCACCCGCGGCAGAGAGGGCTCGACCGTCTACTCGCGCGACGGACGAATCGACATCCCAGTCGTCTCGGTCGAAGAGGCCAGGGATCCGACCGGTTGCGGTGACGCCTATCGGGCCGGCCTTCTCTACGGCCTGGCCAGTGAGCTCGATTGGCAGACGACCGGAAGGATCGCTTCGCTGATGGGAGCGATCAAGATCGCTGAGGCCGGGACCCAGAACCACCGATTCACGGTCGAGCAGTTCCGCCGCCGCTACCGCGACGAGTTCGGGAGCGACTTCTAGGGAGCGCGCGTCTTTCGTTTGGACGCCCCCCTGCGCTGTCCCTGTCCCGCAGGACGTCGTGCCTATCCTGGGCGCCCCGCCTGAGAGCGCAACGAGCAGGCCGATCGGAAGGTATGATCGTCGACGGAGTGCGGCGGATGCCGTGCAGGGTGTGCGTCACGCGTTCGACGGACAGGGAGGCTGAGTGAGAAGTAGTGCGATGCAAGGCCTGTTCGTTCTGGCGGGGCTCGCACTCGTCATCACGGGATCGAATGGCCCTCGTCCTCTTGTCTTCGTGGGTGGCGGCCTCATCGTACTGGCAGTCGTTGGTCGAGTAGTGAGCCGAAGGTCCGAATGAACAAGGGTGCCGGTAGTCAGGCGAACACGTGTCGGCGGAGGGCGACGCCCACCTTGTGCAAGCGAATCTGAGGTCAGTGACAGCGCTGCGCCGGCTACTCGAGGGTCGCGAGCGTCGGCAAGCTTGACGCGAAGCCATTCCGGGGGATGGTGCCGGGTCGGCAATGCGTGTATGTTTCGCTGCGATGAACAACGACCCCCTCCACGATCTCGAGCTCCTGATTCGCTCCCGGTACGGCGCTCTGCTGCTCGACACCTTGGAGGAGGACCGTGCGGAAGCGCTCGCGGGCCGCGCCGCGGAGCGGATGCAGGCGGCGTTGTTCGTCTGGCGGCGGGCCACGGGGCTCAGAAGAGTGGGTGGAAGAGTGGGTGTATCGGATGGGGCCTACGGTACACAGGATCCGCGCAAAGCCCTCGCTCACGTCATCGACTCTGAGCTCCCCGGCCTGTATGTGTTCCACGGCCTCGGGACGGATCTGCAAAGACCGGAGGTGGCCGATCTGGTGCGCGAGGCGGCGCAGCGGCTCGCCCCTCGCTCTGGCTCCGTCG
>JBDLIO010000429.1:0-3495 GCA_039714865.1 Acidobacteriota bacterium
CATCGGGCGTCGTAACACGCGTTTCCCCGGCATGTTGCAGTTGTCGAGTGCGGATTCCGAATCCGCAGTCAGCGCCGGGTACTCACGTCGCCGCCACGAAGGGGAGCATCCGCGCGACGGAGCCCCGTCTCGGAACCGGGTGGATCTTGAACGGTCTGGGGACAGGGCGCACTGACTGCGACTGGCACATCTCCACATGCGTGGCGACTCCAACCTTTGTGCACAGGTTCCTCTCGCATTCACTGGGCCATCCAGCCTGTTGCTCCCGGCGTGGCGCGCGTCTTCTTCCGCCGCCAGGAGAGTCCCCTCAAGCCTGCAGCGTCGCCAATTCGGAGGTGAGATTGGGCCCAGAACGGGGGAGGTGCAGAGGTGGCGCGGGACATGAGCCAGTCCCCGCGCCGGGAGTCGTGCGGCCCGACCGGAGACGGCGAATCAGAGCAGTGCAGGGATGGGCCAGGGGCCCGGCGGCTCAGTCGTCAGAGAGCACGAAGGCGGGGCGAAAGCCGTGGAGCGAGAAGCGGCTGTCCGGGACACGCCAGAAGCGGCACGCCGACCGACAGCCCAAGGCAGAGATGACGAACCAGCTACCACCGCGGAAGACGCGGTACTGCGAGCCCGGCTCCCACTCCTCGCCGCCCTCCGTCCACGGCGATCCGTCTGACGGCGCGCGCTCGTAGCTTGCGTGATACGTGTCCTCACACCATTCGAAGACGTTGCCGTGAAGGTCGTAAAGGCCCCAGCGGTTTGGGTGCCTCAAAGCCACGGCATGCGCTTGGCCTCCTTGTGTCAACAACTCCCATCCGAACCATGCGTACTTCGACAGCCGCGCTTCATCGTCTCCGAAGGTGAACTCCGTGTTGCTGCCCGCCCGGCACGCGCATTCCCACTCCGATTCGCTCGGAAGTCGGATCGGGCGGCCGGACTTCCCCGAGAGCCACGCGCAGTACTCCTTCGCTTCCTCCCACTGCACCCCGGTGACAGGGTCCTCGTCACCCTTCGCGTATCTGTTCCGTTCCTGCTTCGGCCTGAAGCGTTCGTACTGCGCGTTCGTGACTTCCGTCCTCGCAATCCAGAAGCCGTGCCGAAAATCCACCCAGTGCACCGGCATCTCGTCGGATGGCTTCGGGTGCTTCCCCCACGGCAGGCCGAGCGGCTGGCACACCTTCCCGAGCCAGTCGCCGCCCTCTGCAAGGTACGTCGATCCCATCCGGAACACGCCCGGGCCGATCTCGACGAACTCGACGCCCTCGTACGTCACCCTCTCCCCGGTCGGCTCGCAGTACGGGTCGAGGCCGTAGCGGAGGTAGTACTTCACGGGCGGCAGCCCCGCGAGGGTCCAGGCGATGACGCCGACGCTGACGAGGAAGAGAGCGAGGACGGCGAGCAAGACGCGGCGGCGGGTGACGCGGATCACTCGTCCTCCGATGGAGTCCACACGAGGAAGTCTCCCCCCTCTGATGTGCGGTCGGTGACGACAAGGTGAATTGGTCCGACCGAATCCACGGACCTCCAGCGGTCCGAGTTGAGCCGTCGTGTTCCGTACTCGGGGCTCCCGGTACGCGGGTAGAGGATCTCCATGCCCGTCCCCTCATAGTCACGCCACTGATGGCCGACCGCATGATCCCCGCGTCCGCTGCTGATTCGCGGGCCCGGATGATAGATCCCGGATGGGTCCAGCCCCTCCAGTTGCGCACCCTCCCATGATGCCCGGCGCACCTCGTCCACGGTGGCGATCCGAAATCGGCCATGCTCGTGACGGTCAAGACACTGGAGGAGCGCAGGGAGACCGCGGCTGTCGGCGCGGTGCGAAACATCACCCTCTCTGAGCAGCCAGACCGGGTGGCGCGAGATCCAGTAGTCGTGCTCCGACTCGACCCACCGGTCCACCGAGAGGGACGACTCGATCGGGCTGGAGCGAAGCGGGAAGCCGAGGGCGGCGGCAAGTCGCCCGAACCACGTCCCGGGACGACTCCAGACTCGGCAGTGTGCGTGGTGGTATCCCCGGGAGATCTCCACAAACTCGATGCCGCAGTTTGTCGTCCACGTCCGCCCGGTCGGCCCGCCGGTCGGCGGGAAGCCGTGTTTCAGGATCAGGCGCGGCGGGGGCCAGTCGTTGACCTGCCAGACGACCACGACGACGCCGACCAGTAGCACGAGCACGACCGCGGCGAGGACGATCCGGCGCTTCCGCATGCCCGAATGGTATCCGAACATTGGTGCGGGGTCGGGCGAGAACCGCAGCTCGCCGGTGCCGCTGCTGGCAGGGCGAATACCGGCGGCCAATTCGACGGGTAAATCGCCCAGAAACGGACACGGAACAGGCGTGGCGTGGGTTGGCGTGTGAGGCCATGGCGGCAATTGCGTGCGGCCCGACCGACTCCTGGCCGGCGGTCCGGTGCGGAGCCTGGCCAGGGACCGAAGTTCCTGGGCGTGGTGCTCTCGGGAGGCGGGCGAAGTTCGGACTGTGAGTTCGCAGACTCCGGGAAGTGCGAACTCGCAGAGCACAGGCGCTGAAGGCCGAGATGCGTGCCGCGACCGGCGGGGTGACCTGTTGCCCGCAGCTCTGCGGCGGTTCTACTCTTCGACGCGAGCAAGTACTCGATTGGCCCAGGGCAAGAGCCGACTCACCCATTCTTGAGCAGGCCCGTCGACAAGCGCCACCCGACACGCTGCCGCAATCTACCACGCGGCGGGCTCACTCAATTGGGCTGGGTGAGCAGATTGCGATGAGGAGGGAGCGGGGTGGGGGTAGCCGGATTTGGACTTTCGTTAGACATGCGCCTGAGGTCCCAGCGAACTGTCCCGAATCCCAATGGATCGTGAACGAGCGTCCTTCCGTCCTGCGCGATCCTTGACGACACGCAGTGCATCCTACGAGTCGTTGACAGGAGCCCCCCATACGCCTGGCACCCATTCACAGACCCTGTCCATCCGCCGTCGGAGCTCGTGCAGGCTCGCGGTAGGATGGGATGACTCCGGTAGTCACTTCCGCGAGATTTGCTTCTGGGTGACGTGGAGACCTGTGCAGCTCAGAGCCAGCAGAATCGCCATTCATTGGAGGGAGCTCCCGGTGAGACGCCGCTTGGCAGTCTTGTTTACCGCAGCGATTGCGGGATTCCTCGCGGTTGAGCTTGCGGTGGAAATGACAGGGCCGAGTCGCGGTGAACCGGGCCCTAGCCATCAGCGAGCGAGTGAGGGGCACGAGCCCGATCCCTCGAACATCGCGTCCAGAGGAGTGGGACGGCTTTCACCTGGTCGGGAGAACCCCGGAGTTTCGGTCACGGGAAAGCCGACAGCCGAACGGCCGACAGGCGCACCTCCCAGTGCCAGGACACGGGGAACTGCGAGAGCTCCGGTGATCCTCGATCACGAGTTCGCAGCCTACTCGATTGACGCAAATGCATCGACCAGCGTGGCTGCTGCCATCACCGGACTCATGCGAGATTCGATTCGGCTTCAACGGTTGTACCGACAGCGTCTCGGCTCGCCGCCCTG
>JBDLIO010000430.1:0-3492 GCA_039714865.1 Acidobacteriota bacterium
TGGGAAAGGGCGGTATGGGGGAGGTGTGGCGAGCGACCGACGAGAAACTCGGCCGCGAGGTCGCGCTGAAGGTCCTCCCGGAGGATTTCGCAGACGATGCCGACCGCCACTCCCGCTTCGAGCGCGAGGCGAAGGTCCTCGGTTCTCTCAATCACCCGAATATCGCCACCCTTTACGGGCTCGAGCATTTCGACGGCTCGCACGTACTGGTGATGGAGCTGGTCGAGGGCGAGGGCCTGGACGAGGTCATTGCTCGTGGACCAATTCCGATTGACGAGGCGATAAGAACAGCCTTACAGATCGCCGAAGCCCTCGAGGCCGCCCATGAGGCGGGCATCGTTCACCGTGATCTCAAGCCCGCCAACATCCGCGTTCGGCCCGACGGCACGGTCAAGGTGCTGGATTTCGGTTTGGCGAAGACGTGGGAATCGGGCGGGGGCGATTCCAGTCTGTCGTTATCGCCGACCTTGACCCAGCACGCAACCGCCGCGGGAGTCATTCTCGGCACCGCCGCCTACATGGCGCCGGAGCAAGCTGCGGGGACCGCAACAGACCACCGCGCCGATATTTGGGCTTTCGGCGTCGTCCTGTGGGAGATGTTGACCGGAAACAAGCTCTTTGCCGGGGAGACTATTTCCCACGTGATGGCTTCGGTCCTCAAGGACGACGTTGATCTCGACGAACTGCCGCCCGAGACACCGCGATACCTCAAGACACTGATCGGCCGTTGCTTGCGCCGTAAGCGAAAACAACGTCTTCAGGCAATCGGAGACGCCCGAATTGCCTTGGAGGAGGCCGCCGAGGAGGAGTCGGAACGGATTGTCAACGAGGCGAAGCCTGCGAAGCGCTCGCCCTTGAGCTGGATCCTGACCTCCGTGGCAGGGATGGCGGCAGTCATCTTCGGGGTTCTGCTTTGGGGTGACAGAGGTGAAGAAACCCGCGTAGTCCGTTCGTCGATTCCTGCACCTCCGGGCACGGTCTTTCACCTGGAGCCATTGAACCCGGGTCCGGCGACGGTATCGCCTGACGGCCGGAAGCTGGTCTTCACCGCGCGGGATGTTGAGGGAAATTTCATGCTGTACCTTCGCTCCCTCGATCAAAGCGGGGCGCACGCCCTCGCAGGCACCGAGAGAGGGCATTATCCCTTCTGGTCGCCGGACAGCCGGTGGATCGGGTTTTTCGCCAATGGCAAGATGAAGAAAATCAAAGTGAACGGCGGACCGCCGGTGACCATCTGTGATGCTCCTGACGGAAAGGGTGGGACCTGGAATACCGAGGGCGTCATCGTGTTCACACCCGACTCTGCGACGACGCTTCACAGAGTGGCCGCCGTCGGTGGCGAGTCGATACCGATCAGCGAGCTCGATTTAGAAAACGGCGACAACTCCCACCGGCAACCGCGTTTCCTGCCTGATGGCCGGCACCTGATGTATTACGCCCGCAGCAACGCCGGCGACCACAAAAGCAAGGTGCGAATCCTCGGTTTGCAGGAGGGCGGAAGCGGTCGTGATCTGGTCGAGTCGAACGCCACCGCATGGTTCGCTGCGGGTCACCTTCTTTTCGTCCGAGACGACATGCTGATGGCGCAACCCTTCGATCCTGGGGTTTTGGACTTTACTGGCGATGCCTTTCCGGTAGCCGAAGACGTCGTGGTCAGAGCCTTGACAGGTGTCGGGGTGTTTTCAGCCTCTGACGATGGCGTTCTGGTATACCAGACCGGCAGCCAGCAGCCGGGAATCGCCTTGCAGTGGTTCAATCGAAACGGGCTGCCGATGGAAGAAGTTGGTGAACCGGCGATTTATCAGCAAGTCAGCCTTTCTCCCGATGGCTCAACGGCCGCTGTGGTCATCTTGGATACAGTATTCGGGACCCAGGATATCTGGATGGTTGACCTCGAGCGCGGTATTCGCACTCGATTTACATTCGACCGGGCGAGCGACACCTATCCGGTGTGGTCACCGGACGGGGAGAGCCTGATCTTCGCCTCGAGGAGGGATGGACCCTTGGCGATCTACCGAAAATCGGTCGCCGGCCACAGTGAGGTCGAATTGGTCTATTCCGCAGATGTGGACATTTTCCCGAACAGCTGGTCTCCGGATGCACGCTATGTCGCGTTTCAACAGCCGGGAAAAGGGACCGCCCACGATTTTTGGATCCTGGATCTCGAAGGCGGCCCCAGTGCCGAGGTGTTTTACCAGACCCAAGCAGAGGACGGCGCAGCGATGTTCTCGCCGGATGGGCGTTGGATAACGTATTTCTCCCGAGAATCAGGACAAGGCGAAGTCTACGTGACACCATTCCCCGGTCCGGGACGCCGTTGGCAGGTGTCAGACAACTCCGGCACGTGGTCACAGTGGAGTTCAGACGGCAAGGAAATCTTCTATCAGGAAGAGGACGGTCTCATCAAATCCGTGGCTGTCGACGGTCGCGGCGATTCGCTGATCATTGGCCCGGCAGAGGACATCGTGGAGCTCGACAGCCCGGATATCAGCGGCGCCAGATTCTCGTTCGTCCCGGGCGCCCAGAGTTTCTTGGCATGCAAAAAAAACGAGAGCCAACAGTCGGACTACCTCGACCTGGTGGTCGGTTGGACCGAAGAGTTGAGTGGAAACCCTTGAATCAGAGCGGACCGAATAGTCGCACGTTGCCGGGGTGCTTTCAGCCATGAGTGTCGGACCCGGCACGACGTTGGCCCACTACCGAGTGACCGCCTCTCTTGGAGCGGGTGGCATGGGTGAGGTGTGGCGGGCGGAGGATACTAAGCTTGGGCGGCAGGTCGCACTCAAGGTGCTTCCGGAGGAGTTTGTCGGGGATCCTCAGCGGCTCGAACGTTTCGAGCGGGAGGCACGGGCGGTCGCGGCCCTCAATCACCCCTCAATTGTCACGATCTACTCGGTCGAAGAGGACGGCGGCGTTCGTTTTCTGACGATGGAGCTGATCGAGGGTCGATGTCTGGATCAGTTGATCCCGGACGGCGGATTGCATCTCGATATTTTCCTCAACCTGGCCACACCGTTGGCAGAGGCAATGTCGGCGGCCCATGAGAAGGGTGTCGTGCACCGCGATCTCAAGCCCTCCAATATCATGGTTGATGAGGACGATCGGCTGAAAGTTCTGGACTTCGGCCTTGCCAAGCTGCAGGAATCTGACGATGTCTCCGATTCAAGCGTGCTTGCCACTGAGGGCCTGACCGGCATCGGAACCGTGGTTGGCACCATACCCTACATGTCGCCCGAGCAGGTGGAAGGCCTGCCGGTGGATCACCGGACGGACATTTTCTCCCTCGGCATTTTGTTGTACGAGATGGCAACCGGTGTTCGCCCATTTCAGGGTTCAAGCTCTCCGGGACTGATGTCCTCCATTCTCAAGGATGAACCGAAGCCGATAGGGGAGATCCGGGCAGATCTTCCCCGCCACCTCGGCCGCGTCATCGGGCGTTGCCTTGAGAAGGATCGCCGAGATCGTTACCAGACGGCACGCGACGTATTCAAC
>JBDLIO010000431.1:0-3492 GCA_039714865.1 Acidobacteriota bacterium
TTCGACGCCGACGGCATGCCCTCGGGTGAGGTCTCCAACGCGTTGGAGAAGGGTCGCCAAGTCAGTGATCTCCTTCAGGCTGCCAACATCGCTACGGGGGTGAGCTACCACACCGAGAACGGTATTTCCGCCATGGCCTTCGAATACACCGCAAGCCAACCGCTTGCCCGCCTGTTTGAAAAGGTCAAGGAAGAGGGGTTCCCGGTACCGGTCGATAACGCGCTGTTGATCATGGAAAAATTGGCCCTCGGCCTGTCCTCCGCCCTGGTTCTGGAAAGTGGCGGTCAGGCCCTGGCTCACGGTTTTCTGCATCCCGGCATGGTCGTGGTCACCAACGACGGCGAAGGCATCATCTCCGGCTTCGGCGTTGCGGAGAGCCTGCTCGGGCTTCTCGACCAACCCGACACTGCCGAAAACGTCAGACCCTACCTGGCCCCCGAGGTCCTCCTCAGCCGCGCGGCCAGCAAGAAGGGAGATGTTTACTCTCTGGGCGCCGTTCTGTTCCAGCTGTTGACCAGCTCGGCCCTGCCCTCTGATCCCGACGCCCGGCAGGCCGCGATCGATGCCGCCGAAATGGCCTACGACGAGGAACCGATTCCGGATGACATCAAGGCCCTTTTGATCCGATCCCTGGCCCCCCGGCCCGAGGACCGGTTCAGTTCGGCCGCAGACTTCAAGAAGCAGCTGGACAAGTTGCTCTACGGAGGCAATTACAGCCCGACAACCTTCAACCTCGCCCTGTTCATGGACCGCCTGTTCCGGTCCGACATCGAACGCGACGAGGCGGACCGGGGAATCGAGGCCAAGGTCGATATTCAACCCTACCTGAAGCCTGAACCGGAGGAGGAGCCTGTTGAGGTCATCGGTGAGGCCGAACCTGCCAAGGGAAAAGGGCTTTACATCGGCCTGGCAGCTGCGTTGATCGTCATCCTGAGCCTGATCGGATTCTGGGCGTTCCGTGGCTCAGGGCAGAAGGAACCGGTGTTGACCGCGGAAGAGGTCGCGGCACAGCGAGCCGCCCAGGAAGAGAGAATCAGGGAACTGGCCGCACGACTGGTCGATGAGAAAATGCAGGAGCAGGAAGCCCAGATTCGTGGCGAATTGGAAGAGAGCCAAAAGCGCATCGAAGACCTTCAGAAAGAACTCCTGAGCAGCCAAAAACGCACGACCTCCGCCGCTGAGAAAAAACGGGCAGCCGAAGAGTTCCAACGGAAGATCGAGGCCGAAAAAGAGAAACAACGTCAACAGGAGGCCGCCCTGGAACGCGAACGGTTGCAAGCTGAGGCTGAAGCCCAGAAAGAAGCCGAAGCCAAGGCGGAACAGGAACTTGTTGCCGACGAAACCCCGTCTGCCCCAGTAGAGGTTGCTCAGGCCCAACCGACGGCCACCCCTCAGCCTGTCCAGCCCACACCTGCGCCCGTCACCGTGACCGAGAATCAGTTCGTCGATCCTTCTGAAGTGGACACCCTTGCGGCAATCATCAAGGAAGAGGACGTCAAGTGGCCCAGTAGCGCAAAAAGGGCTCGGCGACGGGGCATGGTCATCGTTCAGGCCACGGTGGATGCCTTCGGCCGTGTCGAGGCAGTCAAGGTACTTCGCGCGGACGAAACCGGCTTCGGGATTCCCGAGGCAGTCACCGATGCGGTTAAGAAGTACGTCTTCAAGCCGGGAACCAAAGACGGCGTGAAGATCAAGACCCACGCGACAGTGACCAAGCGCTACGCTTTCAGGTAGGGGAGTCTCGGGAAAAATTCTTGGGCGGGCACGATAACGGGCTCGGGGAAGAAAAACAAAGGCGAAGCCCGAGGGCTTCGCCTTTTCTCTGTTCGCCGGCATGAACCGGCTGAACGCCCTTATTGTAAGATCGCTTACTTCTCGACGCGCTCGCGCAGGGTCTTGCCGGGCTTGAAGTGCACGTAGTTCTTCGCCGGAATCGTGATCGTCATGCCGGTGGCCGGATTGCGGCCCTGGCGCTCACCACGATGCTTGGTCGAAAATGTGCCGAACCCCGGGAGAGTTACCTTGTCCCCGGCATCCAGGGCGATCGCAATCAAACCCTTGCGCGGATGTGCCGAAAAGACGATTTCGAGAATTTCCGCAGCCTGGCCCTGGCTCAGGTCAGCCTTCTTCGCGAGTTTCTGTGCCATCTCAGTCTTGTTCATTCCAAATACCTCCATAAAAAATTTGCAAATCTCTGCTGCTCCACCATTGTGAGCGCGTTTTCCGGCCACTGTCAAGCCGCAAGTTGCCTTGTTTGGAAAAATTCCTCTGATATTGTGGCGTCCTGGAGGCGCAAGTGGATCTCAAACTCAGAAATAAACGGGCTCTCGTCACCGGATCATCACGCGGCATCGGTCGTGCAATTGCTCTCTCGTTGGCCGATTTTAAGGTCGATGTCGCCATCAATTACCTCAGAAATCGCCAGAAGGCCGAAGAAACGGCCCACCAGATTGAAAGCCGTGGGGTGAAATCCCTCGTCCTCAAGGGCAACGTGGCCAACCCCGATCATGTCGCTCGCATGTTCACCGGTCTGGAGGAGGCATGGGGAGGAATGGAAATCCTGGTTTCAAATGCGGCATCCGGTGTTCTCAAACCGGCCCGTGAACTGACCCTCCATCATTTCGACTGGGCGATGCACATCAACGCCGCCGCCCTGCTCCCCCTGATCCAGCATTTCAGCCGTCTCAAGTCAGAGGGGGACAAGGCTTTGGTTGCGGTTTCGTCCCTGGGGGCGACGCGGGCCATCCCGAACTACACCGCGGTTGGGGCCTCCAAGGCCGCCCTCGAGTCGATGGTCCGACACCTGGCAGCAGAATTCGCTCCGGAGGGTATCCGCGTCAACGCCGTTTCAGCAGGAACCGTCGACACCGATGCCCTCAAGCACTTTCCCAATCGGGAGGAACTGCTCGAGAGCAGCCGAGAGCGAACGCCCGCAGGCCGCCTGGTTGACCCCCAGGACGTTGCCAACACCGTCGTCTACCTGTGCACCCAATACGCCTCGATGATCCACGGCCAGACGATTGTTGTTGATGGAGGGTATTCCATTCTGGCCTGAAGGCCGGGATGGGACTGCCTGTGACTTTCTGCGAATGAACGAGTTCAAGGGATAATCGACCCATATTTCAGCCAGTGGAAGATGACGTAGAACCAGCTCAGGAAAGCATGGCCAAGCGCCCAGAGGATGCTGTGGTTCACGCTCCAGCTGAGAAGGGCAGCGAGAACTGCCCCGATACTGCCGAAGATTCCTCCACCACAGCACCCACATCCAGACCGTTTGTCTCTTTTCCCCATGTTCTTTCCATTCCGGCGTGCATGCGCCCACCTGGGTAGAAAAACGTCATCCCGGCTCAAAGGTTCAAAGGAGTGCACTGCTTGTTTGCCGACGCTCAACCTAGAGAGCGCCCAATGTCTCCAAACGGGACGTGCCATGCTTCGCATTTTTCCCCGGCAGCCCTCCCGATTCATGTACCGCTGCGAAAAATGCGAGCTTGG
>JBDLIO010000432.1:0-3469 GCA_039714865.1 Acidobacteriota bacterium
CCACGGCGACATCCTTGGCTACCGAGTCTCAGTCAACGCCGTAGGCCGCCGAGGCTGTTTCCCTCAAGGGGCGATGTTCCTCAAATTCTTGTTCCCGTTGCCCCTTGTGGGAAACGACCGAGCGGGAGCGCCCGGCAGCCATCCGATCAACGGTGACCTCAGACGCGCTCCCGAAGGCCGGTGTCGGAATTCAGGACCAAGCACAGCCGAAATCGGCAGATTGCCGAGATTCGGGTACTTCGATCCGCCCCATGAAATCGGGCTCGGGAACGGGCACGGGCTCGGGCTCGGGGGAAAGGCGCCCCCGCCGTCAGCTATTCGCCTTGCCCCCCGAACCAGATTGTGGTGAAATTCACAAACTGCCGGTATCCCGAGAGGGGACCGGTGTGTCGAGGGAGGGTCGTATGGACATTGGTTTGGTCAAGGATCGCAGGCTCTTCGAGCATCGCATCGGGCTGACCCCGCCCGCCGTCAGGGCGTTGACCCAGGCAGGGCACCGGGTATGGGTCGAGGATGACGCCGGCCTGGAGGCGGGATTCGCCAACGAGGCCTATCGGGAGGCGGGGGCGACGATCGCATGGTCCGAGGACGAGGTCCTGATGCGAACGCAATTCGTCATCCGGGTATCGCCTCCTGCGGCCAGCGAATACGAGCGTTTTCAGCCCGGGCAAATCGTGCTGGGCTCGTGGCATCTCGCGGTGGCGCCCGAGGACGGTTTTCGCACGTTAATGGAAAGAAAACTGACGACGGTGGGAATCGAGATCATCGAGGAGGACGATGGACATGCTCCGGTGCTGGAGGCGATGTCCGAGATTGCCGGCCGGTTGGCCGTGATCATCGGCTCCGGTCTGCTGCTCAACGAGTTCGGCGGCAAGGGTCTGCTGATCAACGGTGCACCGGGGATCCCGCCGGCTTCCCTGGTGATCCTCGGTGCGGGAACCCTCGGCCGCGAGGCCGCCCGGTTTGGGCGGGGCATGGGCGCCCATGTCGTGGTCCTCGATCGTGATGTCCAGGCCCTGCGCAAGGTGCAGCGATCGACGCCCGACGAGGTTCCGACAATGGTCGCAACCCGAACCAACATTAAAAAGGCCCTGGCATTCGCCGACCTCTTCCTCTGTGCCGTGGCGGTTCATGGGGAGCGCACGCCGGTTCTGGTGACCAGGGAGATGCTGAAGTCGATGAAGCCGCGGTCGGTGATCATGGACCTTTCGATCGATCAAGGTGGCTGCTGCGAGACATCCAGACCAACGGACTTCTCGAACCCGACCTACGAGGTCGACGGCATCATCCATTTCTGTGTGCCCAACTTGCCTTCGACGGCGTCACGGGCTTCGACCCGGGCCTTGACCAATTCAATTTTCCCCTTCGTGTTGGAGATCGCCAACAAGGGTTTCGACCAGGCGGTCCGGGACAACTCGGCCCTGTGTCGTGGGACCTACACCCACCACGGGCGGTGCGTGCGCGAAGGCCTGGCCACGAGCTTCGGCGTGGACTACACGCCCCTGTGCGACGCCTGAGGAGGGTGCGATGAACTGGACCGATATCTATCGCAGCCGTGTGACCACTGCCGCAGAAGCCGTGGGGGACATCCAGTCCGGCCACAGGGTGTGGATTCACCCCGGGTGCTGTACGCCCAAGCCGCTTGTTGATGCGATGGTCGGCCAGGCCGACCGGCTCCGTGATGTCGAGGTGGTTCACATCCTGACCCTGGCCGCGGCGCCCTACGTCGATCCGGGAATGGAGGCGAGCTTCCGGCACACTGCGCTCTTTGCGGGGGGCAACGTGCGGGCCGCGGTCAACGCCGGACGCGCGGACTTCGTGCCGATCCATCTCCACGAGATCTCCGAGCTGATCCTGTCCGGCATCATGCCGATCGACGTCTGCCTGATCCAACTCTCGCCCCCGGACGAGCACGGCTTCTGTTCCTACGGGGCCGGCGTTGACGCGACCAAGACTGCCGTGGAGCAAGCGTCGGTCGTCATCGCCATGGTCAACCAGAAGATGCCGAGAACGCTGGGCGACTCCTTCGTTCACATTTCCAAGCTGACTCATATCGTAGAGGCCGACGAGCCGCTTTTGGAACTGCCGATGGCCCCGGAGATCTCCGAGGTCTCCCGCAAGATCGGGGAGCACATCGCCTCCCTGATTCCCGACGGAGCGACGCTGCAGATGGGCATCGGCGAGATTCCGGACGCCGTACTGTTGTTCCTGGGTGACAAGAAACACCTCGGTGTGCACACCGAGATGTTCTCCGACGGTCTGGTTGACCTCTTCGAGGCGGGGGTCGTAACCAATGAGCAGAAGACGCTGCACCGGGGCAAGATCGTCACCTCGTTCGTCATCGGGACCAAGAGGGCCTTCGATTTCGTCGACAACAACCCGTTCATGGAGTTCCACCCCAACGAGTACGTCAACGATCCCTTCGTCGTCGCGCGCAACGACAAGATGGTCGCGATCAACTCGGCAATTTCGGTTGATATGACCGGCCAGGTCTGCGCCGACTCGATCGGGACCTCGATCTATTCGGGCTTCGGAGGCCAGGTGGACTTCATCCGCGGCGCAACCCGGTCGAAGGGGGGCAAGCCGATCATCGCTCTGCCCTCGACGGCCAAGGGGGGCACGCTCTCACGGGTGGTGGATACGCTGCTGCCGGGGTCCGGCGTCGTGACGACCCGGGCCGATGTCAATTACGTCGTCACCGAGTTCGGTATCGCCGATCTGTGGGGCCGAAGCCTGCGGGACCGGGCACGGCAGCTGATCGCTATCGCTCACCCGGATTTTCGCGAAGAACTCGAACGGGCGGCCAGGGAGCGGAATCTGTTGTGAGTTCCCTGGAAGGATTTGACGGAGGCGTTGTCAGCGTCCGCTGTCAACCGTCGGGCCGGGTTGCCAAGGTGGTTGAGAATTCGACGCTGATGGACGCCGTGCAGTCTGTGATGTTGCCGTTGGGTCGGAGTTGTGACGGTGTGTCCCTGTGTGGGTATTGCAGGGTGCGGGTAGTTGCCGGGGTCGAGAATTTGAGTCCGGTGACCCAGGGCGAGCGGGAGATCTTGAAGGGGCTTCGGGCGGATGCAGCCGAGCGTCTGGCGTGTTGTGCCAGGGTTCAAGGGCCGGTGACGGTGACGACAAGCTACTGGTAGGTAACGCAGCACCGCCGGTATTTTTTGAAACGGGAGAGCATGATGATTCGAAAAAACGTGGTTCTGATAACGGGAGCAAGCGGGGAGATCGGCCACGGGCTGATCGAAAATATTGCGGCGGCCGGGCAGTCGTCGATCATCACAGTTGATTTGCAGCCGTTGGCGCCGGAACTGAAGTCCAAGGTTACTCGGGAGTTTACCGGGTCGATCATGGAAGACCACCTCCTGCAGCGGATCCTGGCCGAGTTCGAGGTCGAGACGATCTTCCACCTGGCCGCCTTGCTCTCGACCCGCGCCGAGTTCACTCCGGTCGCGGCCCACCAGGTCAA
>JBDLIO010000433.1:0-3463 GCA_039714865.1 Acidobacteriota bacterium
CTGCAAACGATCATCGATGGCGCCGTCGCCGATACAGCATCCGGCGTGAACCTCTCTCTGTCCGCTGAGGCCGTTGGGGGGCCACTGTTTGCCGCCCACGACGAGGCCGTCATCCGTACCGATCTTCAGAGGACCCTGCTGGCAACTTCTGTTGCCTGTTCGCTTGTGCTCGTGGCCGCCTTCGCCGGGATTGGGATCCCTGCGGCGGGCCTGATCGCTCTGGGGACGGCCCTGGTGTGGTTGGCGGCCGGCCTTGGTCTGACCCGGGGCAGCGTCAGCATGGTGGTTGTCGGCTTTGCCGCCGTTTTGCTCGGTCTGGGCATCGACGCTGCGATCCACGGCGGCGCTGCCTTGCGTCGCCACACTCTCGCCGGACTGGGTCGCTTCGAGGCCGCACTCAAAACCGTCCAAGAGGTTGGCCCGGCCGTGCTGACTGCCTCGATCACAACCGCCGCTGCCTTCGGAGTCCTGGCGTTCTCTGCTCTACCACCGCTGCGGGAGCTGGGTATGGTGATCGCGTTTGGCATGGCCATGGTCATCATCGCTACCGCGACGCTGGGACTGGCACTGGCATCGTTGTTGGGTCGATTCCATGGACGTGCCGGCGTTGTGTGGACGTTGATCGGTCAACTGGTCGACAGTGTTGTTTCTCTCGCTGAAGCATGGCCTCGGGCGGTCGTGATGCTGGCGACTTTGGCGACGGCAGCCGCCGGAACCCAGATCACTGGTATCGAGCTCCGTCCCGACCTCAGCCGCCTGCGGCCCGCGAACCACCCTGTCGTCGAAGCCGGCCGGCGCCTGGCCTCGACCTTCGGCATCGGCGGTGACACGGCGACCCTGCTGATCACCGGCGACGATCTGGACCAGGCATTGGCGCACTCGAGAAGCGCCCGGGCGATCCTGGGAGAGAAACACCCCGGCATCACGGTCCTCTCTCCAGATCAACGACTCAAAGGTCCCAAAGCCATCTCCGAACGGCTGAAAACTCTCCGGGACCTCCCTTTTGACGAGGCGGCTACGTTGCTTCGAGCCGAGTTACTGTCGGCCGGTCTGAACCCTGAGGCCTTTTCACCCGGCCTGTCCGCGCTGGAGGCATTCGCCAACGGCATGGACCCCGGAGGCGAACGACACACACTTGTTGACCAGCTGCAGATCACCGAAGACGGTCAGACGATGGCGGCGTTGGCCCTCCGGCTGCCCGAAGGCCTGTGGCCTGAGGGGCCGCCGGCATCCGTTCGAGCTGCCGTGGAAAAGGTTGCGCCGGGAGCTCTCTTCGCCTCGATGCCCTGGGTCGGCGCCGACCTCCGCCGTCTGGCCTCACGCGATCTTCGCCGGCTCTCCGGTCTCAGCCTCGGCCTGATCCTGATCGTCGTCGGCCTCTCCTTCAAGGGACGCCCCGCCGCCACCCTGATGGCCCTCGGCCCCGTCGCCTTCGGCACAATCTGGGCTTTCGGTCTCTGGGGGGCGATGGGCCGGCACCTGGACCTTTTCGGCCTGGCTGTACTGCCCGTCATGCTGGGCCTCGGAATCGACGACGGACTCTACAGCGTGCACGGCACAGGTCGTGACGGTGCGTCGGGTATCGGGAGATCGGTCCGCAACTCCGGGAGAGCAATGGTATTGACGACACTGACGACCGCCATCGCCTTCGGAAGCCTGGGGCTGTCCCACCTCCCGGCCCTCAGGGCTGCGGCGCTGTTGGTTCCGTTGGCTGTCCTTTCCTGTCTCGCGGCCACACTCGTTGTCCTGCCGGCGATCGCAGTCCTCACCCGACCACTCAAGAATACCCGGAAGCGGGACCCCGATGAGTCAACCGACTGAAGACCGTCGCGAGCACCCCCGGGATCGAACGTTCGAAGTGGGGCGTTGGATCGTTGTTATTGAACGCTCGGCGACCTTCGCTCGCACTTCGGATTTCTTTTCGAGGGAACGTACCGTATGCTCTCCTCGGACGGCTTCTGACCCAGATTCCACCGCAAGGCCCAAAACCCCATGACCACGACAGCTCCGCCCACCAAGCTCCATGCCCCCGAAACCGGTGGTCTCCTGCGCCGTCTTCTCGGCGATTATCACGTCACCGGAGTCTTCTGGTACCGCTTCCACAGCCGAGGCCTTCAGGTCATTCCCGAGTGGAGCAAGCGGCCGATCATCAATATCTTTACGGGCTTTTTCTTCATCGCCCTTCGCCGCATTCGCTCTGCGATCGTTTTCAATTTGACCCCTGTCCTGGGGCCCTCCGGTTGCATTGAGAGGCAACGACGTATCTGGCGAACGATGAAGACGTTCGCGTGGTGCCTGAACGAGCGCTACGAAAATCTCAACGGGGACCTCAAGTTGGAGGCGGACATTGAAGGTGAGGCGGTCTGGCAGAATGCAATGGCCGAGGATCGAGGACTGATCGTCGTCACAGCTCACATCGGTCACTGGGAGGTCGGCGCCCAACTGCCAACCCTCCGAGAGGGCCAAACGGTCCATGTCGTCCGCGAGGCCGAGGTCGACCCCAAGGCCCAGGAACTGATTCGGCAGCTGATGCAGAACGTCTCCGGCGGCCGATTCCAGGTGCATTTCTCCGACGAGGCCGACACCGCATTCGGCGCCCGCCTGCTGGCCGCTCTCCGCCGTGGCGACATCGTCGCACTCCAGGGTGATCGGCCGCGAGCCGGCGGCCAGACCTTGACTACTCGAATGTTCCAACACGATTATTCAGTACCGCTGGGCCCGGCGGCCCTCGCCCGGGCTGCCCGGGTGCCGTTGGTGCCGGTATTTATCTTCCGTGACGGCCGGGCCAGGTCCCGTGTCTCCATCAGGCAACCGATCGAGGTTGAGCGTACTGCAGACCGGACCCGTGACCTTCAGACGGCCATGCAGAAGGTGACAACCGAGATCGAGGGTGCAATCCGCTTCCGCCCCCACCAATGGTTCTGTTTCAACAGAGTCTGGAAGGTCTGATCCCGGTCTGCCGGAGCGAAGACTGCAGCCGACGGATACCGGACTCTCAAAAAACGCCGCCCCCCGAAGGAGGCGGCGTTGTGTACTCGAGTCGGCGTATGGCTAGAAGCGGCGAATGACCGCGATGCCGGCCGCCAGTGCGAGCAGCGTCAAGCCGATCAGACCCACCAAAGGCAGACGGCTACCGGTGTGGGGCAGCACGACCGGGGCCGGCTCCGGTGCAGGGACGGGCACGGGCTCATCGAACTCATCCGGAGTATCGACAAAGGTAACGACCTCGTGCTCCTCGATGAAGGTGACCACGGGCTCCGGAGCCTGCTCGTACCTGTAGGCGCAACCGCGCATCCCCTTGCTGAGTTCGTGGATACTGCTCTCTTTACCATTGATAATCCAATGGATGTCGGGCGAAATATTCTTGAAGACCTTGATCTTGCCGGTGTCATCCAATCGCACGGCCACGGAATTGTTGATGACTTTCAAAACCTCGCCGCAGCTTTGCTTGACCTTGACGCCA
>JBDLIO010000434.1:0-3462 GCA_039714865.1 Acidobacteriota bacterium
CCGGGAGTGGGGACGGCGCCCACCTCGGTCGGTGATGCCGGGTTTACTACCGAGATCACCCGCAGACCCGAAAACCCGTCCGCGACGTAGGCATAGTCGCCGGACGCCACAATCCCACTCATTGAGTCGGCAAGCACGACCTCCCCCATGATCTCCGGTGTTGCCGGATTCGATACGTCTGCGATCATCAAGACCGTGCCGCTCCCGAAGAAGGCATAATCGCCGGACACCGCGACGGCATCGGCGCGTCCGTAGGGCCACCGCCCGACCAGTTCGGGGCAGTCCTGTGCGAATGCAGGGGGCGTGCAGAGGCCACCCGAGACGAACAAGATCACCACACCGGCGACAACAGAGATGTTCACCCTTCGAAACGTCATCGTTTCCCCCTCCCCGCGGCATCAATCTGAAGGCCCTCTCCACGAAATAACCGGCCCTGTAGTTTCTGGCTCTAGTATTGATTCTATCTCAGCCATACATCGACCAGATCCTCCGTCGTGGTAGGCTCCGTGGCCTCAATCAGGGCAGGATACACAGGGAGGAACGATGCCCCTCAACAACGAGACGATTGCGATTATTGGATGCGGCACGATGGGTGAAGCCACGGTGCGCGGCCTGGTGCGCCGGGAGTTGCTGGCGCCGGACGATATCATCGCCGCGCATCCTCGTCCCGAACGACGGGACGAGTTGGTCGAGACCTATAGGATTCGGTGCGAGGCCGACAACCGTGATGCGGTGGCCGAGGCCGGTGTGCACATGGGATTTTCCAGGCGGGTGGCGTCTCGGCTGGTCTTCGAAACCCTTGCAGGGGCCGTGGAGTTTGCCGCGCAGTCGCCCGATCACGTGGCCAAGCTGCGCAACCAGGTGACCTCGCCTGGCGGCACCACCGCCGAGGCGTGTTATCACCTGGAGCGAGGGCGCCTTCGGACAGTGGTTTCCGATGCGGTTTGGGCCGCCTTCAGGCGCAGCGAGCAGCTGGGCCGTCAGGAGCCTTCGGAAGAAGCCAAAGGAGATGGGTAGACTTCAGCCTGAAATCAGGGCGGCCACCTCGGCGGATTTTGCGCGAATCCCCTCGAGATCAAGCGTCATCAATTGGCGGTCCCTGACGATGACCTTGCCTCGAACGACGACATGACGGGCGTCGGCCGCCCGCGCCGCGAAGACCATGTGTGACCACGGATCATAGATCGGCGTCGTGTGGGCCTTATCCAGCGCGAAGCAGGCGAGGTCGGCCTCCATGCCCGGCTTGAGTATGCCGACACGGTCTCCGAGGCCGAGGATCTGGGCGCCGCCGCTGGTCGCTGCCGACAGCACGGTTGCGGCGGGCAGTGTTGTGGGATCACCGGAGACGCTTTTGTGAAGCAGGGCCGCGATCTGAAGGTCTCGCAAGAGATCCAAGGTGTTGTTGGAAGCGGCGCCGTCAGTTCCCAGGCCCAATCGTACGCCGGCTTCGAGCATGTCGGGGACCGGGGCGACGCCGGAGGCCAACTTGAGGTTCGACACCGGGTTATGGGACACGCCGACGCCGTTTTCCGCCAGGATGTCGATGTCATTTCGGTCCAGGTGTACGCAGTGAGCGGCGACCACCTGCTCAGAGAGAAATCCCAGGCCTTCGAGATAGACGACCGGCGAGGCGCCCTTCTGTTCGATCGAAGTCTCGACTTCCCACCGGGTTTCAGACAGGTGAATCTGAAGCGGAACCCCGAACTCGTCGGCCAGTTCGGCTTCTTTGACCAGATTTGCGGCACAGACGGTGTAGGGCGCGTGGGCCGCGATCGAGGGCGTGATCAGAGGGTGGTTTTGCCAGCCCTCGCAGAGTTCTCGTTGTTTGGCCGACATTTCCTCGGGTGTCGCACACCGTGGTGTTGACGCATCGATCAGGCTCTCGGCGATGACACCCCGCATTCCGGCTTCGGCGAGAACCTCGCAGACTGCATCGGCGAAAAAGTACATATCGGTGGTCGTCGTGACGCCGCCGAGCAGCTGTTCGGCTACGGCCAGCCTGGTTCCGAGGGCGACCGTCTCGCGGTCCATGTGCTGCCCCTCTGCCGGCCAGATGTGATCCTCCAACCAGGTCTTGAGCGGAAGATCGTCGGCCAGGCCGCGCAGGAGCGACATCGCGAGGTGGGAGTGGGTATTGATCAGGCCGGGCATCACGAGGCAGTTGCCGGCATCGAGGACCTCGCAGGTTGGAGCCTGCTCCAGCAGGTCTGAGGCCGAGCCGATCTCGACGATCCGGCCGTCCGCGATCGCCACTGCGCCTTTTTCGATGGGGGCCATCCCCGGTTCCATGGTCAACACGGAGTTGCCGAGGACCAGAAGGTCCCAGGTTGGTGTGGTGTTCATCTCATTTTCCCTTTCATTCTTCCCCCCAGCCTTCTTTGGCTCGGCGGAGTTGTCGGCGTTCTTTCTTTTTAGGGGCGCCGGCGCCTCGAACCCGTGGCGCGGGTGTGGACAGGCGCTGGAGCTTTCGAAGCTCGAGTTCTTCCGGTGTCGGTTTCGGAGTCAGGTCGTCAAAGAGTTCGCGGGCTTGAGCCCTCGGGATGTGTTTGTCTGTCAGGGCCTTGACGACGACGATGCGCTTGCCTCCGCCGGGCATTGAGATGTTGATCCGGTCACCCGGTCTGATTGCCCGATGCGGTTTGCCGTTCTGACCGTTGACATCGACCCTCCCACGCTGACAGGCGTTCTGGGCCTGAGAGCGAGTCTTGAACAAGCAGGCTACATCGAGCCAGATGTCCAGGCGGAGGGACTGCATCTCGTCCATCTGTGAAGTGTCGCTGATCCGGCCCCGGCGGGCAAGAGGCGCCGGCAGAAGAAATTAACGCAATGGCGCAAAGGCGCAAAGGTGCAAAGCCGCAAAGAAGCAGAGAGGAAATAGCCGCAAAAAGGCACAAAGATGCACAAAAAGGGAAAGCAGGTGGAGTTTATGGAGCGCGGGGCTCCTGCCCCGCATCGGAGTGGTGGGGGATCAATAGTGATACCTAAGTTGAGCGATCAAGATGGAGTCATTCTTGATCTTGTAAACGATTCGATGTTCGCTGTTGATCCTCCTGGACCAATACCCGGACAAGGCGTGTTTCAGCGGTTCGGGTTTTCCGATACCTTCGTACTTGTTTCGTTGAATATCGCGTATCAGTTCGTTAATCCGTTTCAGAGTCTTCTTGTCGGTTTTTTGCCAATAGAGGTAATCATCCCAGGCATGCTCGGAGAAGATGAGTTTCATTCAGCAAGATCTCGCTCTTGGCCCTTGCCCGAGGCGAGGTCTTCGATGGACTCCATCAGCCGTCTTAGGTTCTTCGGATTCTGGAGGAGGTATGCGGTCTCCTTGAGGGCCTCAAAGTCTTCCAATGACATCATGACCACCGATTTATTGCTTTTTCGCGTCACGATGACCGGATCATGGTCGTCACAGACTTTCTTCATGGTGCCTGCAAGATTGGCCCGGGCTGCAGTATAGGAAAT
>JBDLIO010000435.1:0-3455 GCA_039714865.1 Acidobacteriota bacterium
CGTTGCCGGTTCAACGCTCGATGAGGCTGTCAAGGCGATCCGTTCGATGATGGATGAGGGGGCCATGGCCACGGTCGACATCCTCGGCGAGGAGGTCTCGGACCGCTCGGTGGCAACGAGCTACACCACAGAGTATCTCGATGTCTTTGACACCATCGCCTCCGAACGCCTGGACGCCAACGTCTCGATCAAGCCGACGATGCTGGGCATGAAGATCGACGAAACTTTCTGTGCCGAAAATATCGACGCAATTGCCGCCAAGGCCGCGACGACGGACAATTTCCTCCGGATCGACATGGAGGACCATACGACCACCGATCCAACGCTGCGCATCTACCGCACCATGGTCGGAAAGCACGGCGGCAACCATGTCGGCGTTGTGCTCCAGGCTTACCTGAGGCGAAACGTCGACGATATCAACAGCCTCATGGACCTCAGGCCGAACATACGGATGTGCAAGGGCATCTACCGAGAACCCAGGGCTGTGGCGTGGGGCGCTTTTGCAACGATCAGGGAGAATTTCACATACTCCATCGAAAAGCTTCTCAGGGCCGGCTCGTACGTCGGCATCGCAACGCACGACGCCCACCTGGTGTGGGCTGCGATGAGTCTGATCGATCGGCTCGGTCTGTCTCGGGACCAGTATGAATTTCAGATGCTGTACGGAGTCGACCCGGAACTTCGCCGGATCATTCTCGACGGCGGCCACCGACTGCGGGTCTATGTGCCGTTCGGCAAGGACTGGTACCCCTACTCGATGAGACGCCTTCGAGAAAACCCAACGATCGCCAAGAACGTCTTGTTGGCGATGCTGGGCAAGAAGACACTGTGAACACGAGGTTGTACTCGACCAGAAGAACAGGAGGAAAGAATGAATAGATTCAAACATGCGGCCTTTCTGGCATTGGTCCTCTTTTTGACCGTCCCGGTCTGGGCGGGACCGCAGGCACGAATTTCCGGCGTCGTCATCGACACCGCCGGCAATCCGGTTCCGACAGCGTCCATCACCTTCACTACGGACGAGTTGACGAATTTCGAGAAGACCATCGACATCAAAGACGACGGCACCTTCAAGACGCTGATCCTGGATGCAACGAGAGTCTACGTATTCCACGTTTCGGCTCCGGGATACATGGGCCAAGACGAAGAGTTCAAGGTCTCAGTCGGAACAACGGACAACCATTTCGAGTTCGTGCTGAAGACCACGACCGAATCCAGCGCTCAGCAAGTACAGGATCTTCGGGAGCAACCCGGATACAAGGAGCTCGAAGAGGGCCAGGAACTGCTCAAGGCCGGCCAGCAGGAACAGGCCATAGCCCTGTTCGAACAGGCGCTGGCCGCCATTCCCGACCTCCTGCCGGCCATGGAATACCTGTCCCAGGTTCAATACGACACCGGGAACCTCGAAGGTGCCCTGGTTACGGCCAAGCGCTGCCTCGAAGAGGACGAGGAATCTTTGGGTTGCCTGGCGATCGCAGCCAACGCCTCGGAGGCGCTCGGAGACAAAGAAGGTCACGACCACTACATGGCCCTTTACCAGGAATTCAACCCCGAAGATCCCGTTTCCCTCTTCAATCAGGCTGTCGTGTTCCTCAACGCGATGGATGACGAGAAGGCCAAGCCCCTCCTGGAGCAATGCCTGAATGCCGATCCCGAATACCCAAAATGCTTGTTCGAATATGGAATGATCCTGCTTCGAGGGGGCGATATTGACGGCGCCAAGGCTCAATTCGAGAAATACCTCGAGGTTGCTCCCGATGGGGAAGATGCCTCCACCGCTGCCGAAACGGTGAAGTATCTCTAAACCTCTGATCATCGGCGTCGCCGGTGGAACGGGTTCCGGGAAGACGACCGTCGCCCGGGCCATCGTTGAGCGAGTCGGCGCCGACCGTGTCCTGGAGATCACCCAGGACCGCTACTACGCAGACCTGAAACACCTGCCCTTGACGGCGAGGAATCACCGCAACTTCGACCACCCGGACTCGGTCGAAGGTTCACTGTTGGTTCGGCACCTCCGTCAACTCAAAGAGAACCTGCCGGCGGACCTGCCGCTTTATGATTTCAATCGCCATGAGCGGCGGCCCGAATCCGAGACGGTTTCGGCCAAGCCTGTCATTCTTGTTGAAGGCATCTTGATCTTCGCCCTGAGCGAGATCCGGGAGTTGCTGGACATCAAGGTCTTCGTCGATACCGACTCGGACGTGCGGTTCATCAGGCGCTTGACTCGAGACATGGGGGAACGAGGGAGGACGCTGGAGAGCGTCGTCGACCAGTGGCTCGAAACCGTTCGACCGATGCACCTGGAATTTGTCGAACCCTCCAAACGGTGGGCCGACGTGATTATCCCGGAGGGGGGCTTCAATACGGTCGCCCTGGATTTCTTGATCAGCCGAATCGAAACACACGGCAGGCCAGGATAGAGTAGGATGGACGACCTCTGGCGGTTGCGGTGTTGAGATACCTCGTAACATCGTATCCGGCAGCATGACATCATGCCTCGAATTATCACTATTTCCTCCGGCAAGGGCGGGGTGGGCAAGACCACCTTTGCGTTGAACTTCGCCCTGACCCTGTCCCGAGTCGCCCCAACCGTTCTTGTTGATTTGGACACCGGCACGTCGTCTATCCGGAACACCCTCGACACGCCCGTGCGTAAGGATCTCTACCATTTTTTCAGAAAGGGGCAGCGGCTCGCCGACTGCGTGACTCAACTCGACCCCCGATTGGATCCTCAAGGGCTTTTCAGCAACTTCTCCTTCGTCGCGGCACCGATGCATTCGATCGACGAGATCACCAACTGGAGTGATGCCTCTCGCTGGAAGCTGGTGCACGCGATCAATGAACTTCCGGCGGAATTCGTCATCCTCGACCTCCGCGCCGGCCTCGACGCCAATGTCATCGATTTCCTTCCACTCTCCAATTCGGGCATCCTGGTATTCACACCCCATCATCCAGCGGCAACTTTGGCAGCCGGGGACATCGTCAAGAGCCTCCTGTTTCGGAAACTGCGGTTCATCTTTTCAACCGATTCTCCATTCTTCAGGGAACACGGCGCCCTGGCCAATCAGCACCGTATGGTCAATGAGCTTTTGGATCAGGTGGAAGACGTCTATGAGGACGGCCTCCCAAACCTCGATGCCTTCCTTCAAGACCTCTTGACGTCGCTGGGCGACAACCCCTATCTCGAGACGATCGCAAATGTTGTGCATTCATTCGGAGTCTATTTTGTACTCAACATGTTTGACGGCGTCGAGGAGAGCTATGACACCGCCGTCCGGCCGTTCGTTGATTACCTGAAGAACGGCCTTTCTGCTCACCTCAAACTGACCAACCTCGGCTGGGTTATCAAGGACGATGCCATCCATTCGGCCAACTGCAACCGGCGACCGATCCTGCTCAAGCCGTCCGATCAAAGAAAGGCACCGGCCCCTCTGGACCCCGTTATGCGGGAATTG
>JBDLIO010000436.1:0-3455 GCA_039714865.1 Acidobacteriota bacterium
AGATTGACGACCCGTACGGCATCATCCGTCGACAGGAGGTGTTGGATGAAGTTGCAGCCGATAAAACCGGCGCCGCCGGTCACCAGAACGGATCGGGGTGTGTGTTGATGGGTCATTGAATATCTCCTCGGCGGGACAAAGCGTCGGCTTCATCGAGTTGTTGATGATCGAGCAGGACTATTCACCACAGAGACACAGAGAACACAGAGGAGCACAGAGTATGGTTCCAGCGAGATCGCTGGCTCGAGCCCGGCAAGCGAGGACTTTGTCCTCTCTCGTCAAGAAGAAAAACGATTTCCAAGAGCACGCTCATCCCTCTCGTTGATCGGAGTCTGTTCTGTAGATCGGTAGTTGGTCAGCAGGCATATCGGCAAGTCTTGGGCACTCGGTATCTTTGGGGCTCAAGATCGGGTCGAGGCCCTCCGGAAGCGGCCACTCGATGCCGATGCCGGGGTCGTTCCAGGCGATGGAACGTTCTTCTTCCGGTGCGTGGAAGTCGTCGACCTTGTAGAGGAACTCTGCGACGTCGGAGAGCACGACGAATCCATGGGCCATGCCGCGCGGGGCGTAGAGCTGCCGTTGATTTTCCGCCGAGAGTTCGGCACCGACCCAACAGCCGAAGGTAGGGCTGCCTCGCCGCACATCGACGACGACGTCGAAGACGGTGCCGACGACGGCCCGGACCAGCTTGGCCTGTGGTCGGCCCAGCTGATAGTGCAGGCCGCGAAGAACGCCGAGGCTCGACCGGGAGTGATTGTCTTGCACCCAGTCGCGGTCCAGGCCGTGCTCGGCAAAGGTCTTCCGGCTGTAACTCTCCATGAAGAAGCCGCGGTGGTCGCCGAAGACCGTCGGTTCCAACAGGAAGACCCCCGGCAGCGAGGTCTCGACGACCTTCATCGCGAGTTGTTTTCCCGGGGCCGCAGTTCCCTGAGGTAGTCGCCGTAGGAAGATTTGCCGGCGGCAGTGGCCAGCCGGTCGAGCTGCTCGTCGTCGATCCAGCCGGAACGCCAGGCGATCTCCTCCAGACAGCCAACTTTGAGGCCTTGCCGCTCCTCGATCGCATGGATGAAGCTCGAGGCCTCGATCAGGCTCTTGTGCGTTCCCGCATCCAGCCAGGCATAGCCACGGCCGAGCACCTCGACATCCAGTTGGTTGCGCTCGAGGTAAATGCGATTGAGGTCGGTGATCTCCAGTTCACCTCGGGGCGAAGGCTGGAGGTTTGCAGCGAGATCGCAGACGTCCGGGCCGTAGAAATAGAGACCTGGAACCGCAAAGTGGCTTTTCGGTTTGGCGGGTTTCTCTTCGAGGCTGATTGCCCGGCCGTCATCCGAGAACTCGACGACGCCGTACCGCTCGGGATCGCGGACGTAGTAGCCGAAGACACGAGCGCCTTCGGTCAGGGCGGCGCAGCGGCTGAGCATTCCTCCGAGATCGTGTCCGTGAAGGATGTTGTCGCCCAGGACCAGGCAGGAGGGCTGTCCGTCGATGAAATCCTTGCCCAGAATAAACGCCTGGGCCAGACCGTCCGGGCTGGGTTGTTCACAGTAGTCGAATCGCATTCCGATGTGGGCGCCGTCGCCCAGAAGGTCCTCAAAAGCCGGAAGGTCGCGAGGGGTCGAAATGATGAGCACTTCCCGGATACCGGCGTGCATCAACAGACTCAGCGGGTAGAAGACCATCGGTTTGTCATAGACTGGGAGAAGCTGTTTGCTCAAGACCCGTGTGACCGGGTGGAGACGGGTGCCGGAGCCGCCGGCGAGAATGATGCCCTTCATTGTTGCCTTTCCTTTCGTCCCTGGGCGCCCGAGGGGTGAGGGAAGGCGGATTCTATCAGGTCGAATACCATGGTGGTGAGAAACAGAGGATACCCGGTGACAGAGGTTCTCCCGGCACATATTTGTCTCATTTCTGAAAATGGGAGTTTCAGAAATGAGACTTTTCGGAGAGATCCGCGGATTTTTCGGGCTGGATATCAGGCACGGTCCTTGCGTTGGGTCACCAGCAGAATGGCCGGGACTCTCCTGGCCATCGTGAAGGTCTTCATGAGGAGGTTGTTATGCGTATTGTGCGATTGATCGTTCCCGTGTTCATGGTTGTTTTCTGCATTGTGCCGAGTCTGGTCCAGGCCGAAGAAAGTTGCGCCGGAATTGACTCACGATGGGGACAGGGCCTGACACGAGCTGTGGGTGTGTCTGGCGGCACGGTTTTCTACGGTTCTGGAACCGAACTGGTCGCCATTTCTTCAGCAACCGATGCGGAGTTGGGCCGGATCGATGTCGGCGGGGTCATCCAGGCGATCGATTTCTCCGGGGACCATGCTTTTGTCGCGGGTTCAAGGAGCGGACTGATCGTGGTCGATATTTCCATCCCGTCACAGATGCTGGTTGCAGCCCACACCGGTGAGCCGGGCCATGCGAATGGTGTTGGGGTCAGGGGCGACATCGTGGTGGTCACTGATTTCTGGGCCGACGTCTGGATCTTCGATGTCAGCGTTCCCACTCAGCCGGAGCAACTGACGGTTTTCGAAGTCGACGGATTCGCTCAGGATGTTGCGATGTCGGGCGACTACGCCATGATTGCCGAAGGAACAAACGGCGTTCGTATCCTCGATCTCAGTGAACCCGCAAATCCTTCGCAGGCAGCCCTGGTCAATACGTCCGGTGAGGTCAATCGTGTGACTGTCGACGGATCTACATTGTTCGTCGCGGACCACAACAATGGCCTGATCACCGTTGATCTCACCGATCCGACGAGCCCGGTCATTCTTGGTTCACTCATACTCTCAGGCCCCCCGGTTGCGATTGCTGTGACGGGGACGACGGCCTGGGTGGCTGCCGACTACGGTGGTTTCTTCGCGGTCGACGTCAGCAATCCGGCGGCTCCGGTGGTACTGGGCTCAGGAGATACCAGTCGTGGGATACCGGTGGATGTTGCCGCCTCCGGGACCCAGGTGTGGTTCGCGACCTGGTCGCAGGGCATGGCGAGGGTTGATGGCGCCGATCCCTCCAGTCCGCAGGAGGCCGCCTGGTTCTCCGGTGCGGGAGAAACGCGTTCGGTGGTAGCGCTTGGCGACAATGCCCTCGTCGCCGATTGGTCGGGTACTCGCCTTCGTGTACTCGATCTCGACGCGTCTGGAGGTCCTGCCGAGATCGGGTCTCTGGCGTTGCCCGGCTACCCTCGGCGAATGGAGGTGGCCTCCGGCCGGGCCTTCGTCGCGATGGAGTTCGAGGGACTGGCGGTCATCGACGTGGCGGATCCGGCGAACCTGGCTTTGATCACCACGCTTGCGATCCCCGGCACCCCTCAGGATATTGTGCTGATGGGTGATTACGCCCTGATCGCTGCCGGAGGCGGCGGCCTCCAGATCGTCGATCTGACCCATCCCGAGGCGCCGTCAATCATTGCAGATCTTGCAATTTCCGGGAATGCCAACGGCATCAGTGTTTCGGGTTCGA
>JBDLIO010000437.1:0-3443 GCA_039714865.1 Acidobacteriota bacterium
ACCTCGGACACCGCTGCGGCGACCGCCGCTTCGCCTGCCGCCAGGCGGTGCCGGCGACCGTCGAAAGGAAGGCGCCAGCTCAATCGCCAAGTATCCTGCCGCGCCACGCCGTCCGGGTCATCACGCTCCCAAGTAATTTCCGGGTTGTCGATGACACCCGTCTGGCGCCTCACGCCGGAGGCTGCGGCAACATCGGTCTCGGCGACGGCAATGCCGGGGTGGCTGATCAGGCTGTCCTCGAGGAATTTCTCTTCAGTCAGGTTTTGGGCGCCAGAAGGCGTGCTGCCGGCAACAGCCAGTAACAACGCCAACGCCCATGAGGCTCGGCTCATGGTGTGCTCCTCTTCGCGAATTGTCTGGGGCAGAGATGGGAAGCAGCGGTTCCTAGGTCAGGAATGCGCAGTTCTTCAGGTACGGCGGTGGCCCGTGAACCCGCAACCTCGACAGAGCGATGGCAGCAGCCCGGACCGTTTTCGTTTCGCGATCCGGGAGGGAGAAGCCCTGAGATGCCATGAGATGCAGTTGAGCGGCCGAGGAAGCCCTTGATGCACTCAGCGGTGCGGTGAATTCGTGATCGTGATCCGGCCGGCCTTCATGGGCGTGCCCATGGACTGCGGCCTCGAGGGCATCGTGATGCCCATGTGCGCCGGAGTGGTGGGAATGTTGATGCAGAACAACGGCGAGAACCGACACACCGCTCACAGCCCACAAAAGAGCACCGATGACCGCAAGGATTGTAAGATCCCGTCTCACAATCAGGGAAATTACCACAGGTGCCATGCCACCACAACTGCCAACGCGCTCCGTCGCCGTCGCTGATGCGGCCAACTGTCGCTGTTTGCTGAATCTGTCCCGGACCCTGACTCCTGACGCGGTCGCTGATCCTGCCCCTGGGGCCCAACCCCGGCCCTCGGGATGGTTGGAGGGCCCTCACCCTTCGACGGGGGTGTCACTGTTTTCAGATTGTCCCCAGGAAGACGATCCGAAAAGGCAAAGGGCGAAAAGATCAGTGTCCCTTTCTCGTCAAGGAAGACCGGACCTGGCACTGATGCTGCGTTGAATCACACCCACTGCAAGTGGTGACGATCACCTTCCATGTGGCGGCGTTGGAGTCCCGTTGCGGTTTTCAGATCTCGGATCAGTCGGTGGCGGCCTCCCGATCCTCGGCGAGGCGTTCCTCCATCTCCTGGATCCGCTGCTCGCGCCGTTCGATGGACTCGAGGCGGGCAGCCCAGAGCTCGTTCAAGTCCGTGTCGGGATGGACCGCCCCTTCGGTCCACGGGCGTGTGACCCTGAAGTCCTGATGTGCCCGGCGCACTGCCTTGACCTCCCAGTCGAAGTCGTAGTTGCCGCGACCACCGTGCAGCTCGCCGACCTCGACGACGTCGAGGCCGCGCACTTCGGCGCCAAGCCCCAGGGAATCGAAAGTGCGCGGCGTGAGCTGAACGGTCAGGCCGGTCTCGGCTGCCAGATCGCGGAAGTGATCCGGCAAGTCGACAGTCGCCCGTCCGTCGACGAGCCGCTCGGTGCCTCGCACGTACATGGCCGCCTCGGGGCCCTCGACACAGGCGTACCAGATGTCCTCGCGCGGGTCGAAGGGGTTCGGGGAGACGAAGTTTTTGACATCTGCGGAAACGATGCCATCGCCGTTTTCATCGACGTACACTTTCGCCTCCCAAGATCCATCGGAATCGGACACGAACATCTGACCGCGGTCGGCGGTTGCGCTGAGTTGGCCGATTGGAACGTTTTGGTCTCCCCATACCGACACCTTCCCTGGTCCGGCTCCGTCCATCGTTTCGATGCGTACCCTTCCGTTGACGTCCAGGTCGGTCAGGGGATTCGTAACGCGGATTCCGACTCCGTACCGTCCCACGGTGAGGCCGTCCAGCCCGGACGAACCATCGGCACCCACCTTCAAGTGGACACCTTCCTCACCGTTGAGGATCAATCGGCCGTTGGGACCGGACCCGGAGCCGACGAAGTCTTCCTTGTTGGAGATGAAGGAGTCATTCGAGTCCTGACGGAAGGTCAGCGCCTTGTCGCCCGACCAGATGCGCACGTTTCCGCCGGATATTTCGATATTTCCGGTGGTGAATCGCGCGCCGCCGTGCACGTGGAGCTTCTTCTCGGGAAGAGACGTACCGATGCCGACGTTGCCGGCGTTGGTGGTGTGGATGTCGGGGCCGCTGGCCGTCCAACCCGCCGGTGTGCCGAGCGCGTGGAGGGCGTAGGGCGTGGCTGTCACCGGTTGCCGTGGGACCAGAGGCGTGTAGGCGCCGGTCGAGGCGCCGTCGCGCACCGCGACTTCGAGCCAGAGGTCGGCGCCGGCAAAAGTCCCGGCGCCGAAGTCGAGCTGGGCCGCGAAGAAGCCGTCCGCAGCAGCCGAGTTGTCGACGTAGACGATCGATCCCACCTGGGAACCGCCGACCAGCGCGTCGTAGAGAATGAACTGGAAGTCGTAGCTGCCGTTTGCGGGCGCTCCCGCGTCCACGAGCCTGCCCTGATAGGTGAATGCCGTGTCGAGAGCCAACGCAGGTGAGCACAGCGCGGCTGCCAGCGCGATGGCGATCATTCGGTTTCTTGGATTCATCGTTCACCTCCTCTTGGTCTCCGGCTTCCCACGGTGCCGAACCAGGCGTCCGTGGTGCCTCCCTCGAACCCGTCGGCGAAGATCAGGCCCGGGTCGCCACCGCCCAGGAAGCCTCCCTGTAGTACGTACTCCCCGCCGACCGCGGCCCCGGCATCTGGTTGGCCGAGTGTGGCGAGGAGCTCGAAGCTGCCGCCCGCGGCCGGCCCGCCGCCGCCATCCACCGACCACCAGTCGAGAACGAAGGGATCGCGAGGCGGGTCGGTCTTCGGGTTCGGCTCCTCGGCGCGAATCGAGCCGGGCGATGACATCGCGAGCGCGACGGCCAAGACGAATACAACGAGTCTCATGGCCTCCTCCTGTGTCGGTCCCGGTCGGTCCGGTCCGCCGGTGAACCTCCCGGCGCCGGGTCCGTCCGCGACATGGCTTTTCGATGAGCCTTCATCAAGAACAACGCCGGCGGTGTCCACGAGCGCACACGCCCCGGGTTGAACCGCAAAGCGTTGCAGGTTTCCTGCCACGGAGTCATGGCGTTTTTGAGCCATCGCACCATCGCAGAATGAGGGATAGCGATTTCCTTTTCCTCATCGAACCCATCCCACCAGCATTGTCGGCATTTCCGGGCCAAACCCAACGATGACAGCCCTCCCGAGATGGCGCTTCATCAACGAAGAGCCATCAATCGCCCTCGAAACCTGCCCTCAAGACCCCTGTGAAAGCCGCGTGCCGGTATCGGCACGCGGGCGAAAAGACCAGTGTCCCTTTCTCGTCATGTCATCCCGAGCGGAGGACCGCAGGGCCGGAGCCGAGGGATCTCCCAGGACCAAACGCCGGCCTCGGACTAGGGAGATCC
>JBDLIO010000438.1:0-3437 GCA_039714865.1 Acidobacteriota bacterium
TGGTGACGGCGGCTGAAGAGTGGGAGTTTTCCAGCGCAAAGCCTTGATTCGATTTCGCATTCAAAGGGAGCGCACGACTTCAGGGGCCGGGACGCCCGGAATCGGAGTGGGAGCGCACGACTCCGTTCGTGCATTGTGACGTTGAAAATCACTTGGTTTCCGAAGGGCACGATGCAGGTCATAGACCTGCGCTCCAGAATACCGTCTTGGAGTTCGCATCAATGCTTGGAATTACGGTGGGAGCGCACGACTCCGTTCGTGCATTGTGACTTTGGAAGGGTCGAATTTTCCAAGGTCACCATGCAGGTACGGAGACCTGCGCTCCGGGATCGCTGTCCTATTTTCGATGACAACTGATGCAGAGTTCGCCGGAGGCGTCGGGGATGACGAGTTCTCGGTCGGTGGCGTTGTGGTCGTGGCATGTAATGCAGGTGATCGCGCCGTCAACAAGGAGGAGCCTTTTGTCGAGTTCTTTCAGGGGCACGAGATCGGCGCCGGTTGCAGGGTAGGGTTGGTCGACCGGGTGGGAATGAACGCCCGAGCTGGGCCCGTGGGTCCTTCCCTTGCCGTTTTCTTCGAGGTCGCTGTGGCAAGCGATGCAGTAGGCGGTGAGGTCTTCGATCGGTTGGGCGCCGTCTTCGATCAGGACTACCCAGGTTTTCTCAGCCTGTTGGATCAGGGAGTGGCTGAATTCGGCCGGGTCGTCCTCTGCGCCCGGGAGCGTCGCCGGAAGGAGTACCAAGACTGAGATTGTGATCAGCAATAACGATCGTGTGTTCGACATCGTGGCCCTCCAATCTCGATTATGAGATGTGCGGCCATCGGGGTCAATCTGCAAGCAAGAACACAATTGAACCGCGAAGAGCGCAGCCGATAGAAGCCGGCGGACGCCCGACGCCGCCAAAAACTCCCCTTTGCGCCTCTGCGTCTTTGCGCCTTTGCGTTAAATTTGTTCCCCACCCGGGAACCTATGATTGCGTTCCCGGTCGTTCCTACGCCATCTTGACCCATTTGATCAGGGTGGCGAAGTTCGGTGGTTTGCCGAACATCAAGAGACCCACCCGGAAGACCTTGGCCGCGAACCACAAGGCGCCCCAGACTGAGAGCAGGCCGATCGCGATCGTCAACCAGACCTGCCACATGGGCGGGGGCGAGGTTGAGGTCATTCGCAGGAGCATGACGAAGGTGTTGATCGGCGGGATGAAGCTGGTAATGGTGGCGAAGAGCGAGTTGGGGTTTCGGGTGATCGGCAGCCACAGCATCCAGGGAATCATCAGGGTGACCATCACCGGGGTCATCAGGGTTTGTGCCTCGCGCATCTCGTTGACCGCCGCGCCGATGGCGGCCATCATCGAGGCCATGACGAAGTAGGCGATGACGTAGAAGATCAGCAGGTAGAACAGCAGGCTCAGGTCCAAGAGGCCCAGCATGGCGAAGGAAACCAGGCCTGCCACGCCCATCCCCGCATACAGGGCGAGGATCACCAGGCCGACGCCCATCTGGCCAAGGATCTTGCCGGTCATCAACTGCATCGGGGACACTGCAGACAGCAGGACTTCGACGACGCGGCTGCTCTTTTCCTCGACGGTCGTCGTCAAGAGGTACTGGCCGCCGGTCATCACCGAGATCAAGAGGAGAATCATGAAGCCCGCGGGGAGCAGCATATTCAAGACTTCGTTGGTTTCCTTCTCGCCCTTCTCGGTCACCGTCGTCGAGCTGATGCGCGGGACTCGGGTCAGGGCCTCGATGGTGGCGCGGTCGAGGTCTGTCTGGCGAATCCGGGCATCGACGATGGTCGACCGCATGCCGCGGCGGAGTTCGTCGATGATGCGGTCGTCCAGTTTCTCTCGAACAAAAAGGTCGTAGCTGCCGAAGGCCTCTTGACCTTCGGTCCGCTGGACGGCGTCCGAGTGCACGGTGATCAGGGCCAATCGGGATTCGGGTCCTGATTCGCCACCGACGAGCCGGTCCTTTTCGGGCTCGAGGTCGTTGCCGCCATTCAATGAGACGATGTCCAGATCGGGGACCTCACCCAAAAGGGCATCCAGGCTGGGCTGGGCCATGGCGGCGTTGGCGGCGCCGCCGGGGATCTGTTCCATCACCTCTTGGGCCTTGGCCTGGGTCTCGCTGCGCCTCTCGGCAATCGCCTCGGGTTTGAGATACGCGGCCAAACCCTGAACCACCTCACCGGTAGGGTCGATGACGGCGATTTCGCCCTCGATGCGCGGGGGTTCCTCGTTCATCAACATCGGCAACATGATGACCATGAAGCCGATCAAGACCGGCGTCACCAGGACACCGATGATGAAACCCTTGGTCAGCACGGTCGACAGGAACTCCCGGAGGGCGACGTGAAGAATCTTTTTCATGATGCCTCCCCGGCCGATGTGTCGTTGCGGAGCCCGGCTCTGAGGTTTTCGAGTTCAACTCCGGTCGCACCTCCTTCGGTGACGATCTGCACGAAGATGTCTTCCAGCGTGGGTCGGTGGAGTTCGACACGGGATGCCGGGACCGCATTGACGATTTCTCGGATCGCCTGGCCGGGGTCGGAGTTGGGCCTGAGCGAAATCTCGTGGTGGGCTCCCTTGCGGCAGATGCCCTCGACGGACGGCAGGTGCTCGAGCGGGCTGAAGTCCGCGCCGACTTCGAGGCTCTCGAAGAGGATCGTGCGCGGGTCGAATCGTTGCCGTATTTCGGTCAGACTGTCGTCCAGCACCTTCTCACCGTCGTTGATCATGACGACGTGGTCGCAGATCTGCTCGGCCTGCTCCATCACGTGGGTCGAGAAGATCACGGTGGCCCCTCGCCGGCCCTGTTCGAGCACAAGATCGCGCAGGAGCCGCATGTTGACCGGATCGAGCCCCGAGAAGGGTTCATCGAGGATCAGCAACTCGGGTTCGTGGATGACGGTAGAGATGAACTGGACCTTCTGCTGCATGCCCTTGGACAGTTCTTCGCATTTCTTGTTCTCGACATCGGCCAGGCCGACTTTTTCGAGCCAGGCACGAACCCGGTCGCGGTTGCCGGTGCCGGTGTCCCGTTTGAGACGTTCCATATACATCAGGAAGGCGCCGACCTTCATCTTTTTGTAGACGCCGCGTTCTTCGGGCAGGTAGCCGATCCGGTCCTTGGCCTCCAGGGCCGATTCGTGGCCTAGCACGCTGATCTGTCCGCAGTCGGGGAAGCGGATCGACATGATCATGCGGATCGTTGTCGTCTTGCCCGCCCCGTTGGGCCCGATGAAGCCGTAGATCGCGCCGGAGGGCACGATCAGGTCGAGATCGCGCACCGCGACCTTCGTGCCGAAGGTCTTGGTTACGCCTTTGAGGGTGATTGCATCTGACATTCTTTGCTCCTGAGGCGGGAGATTATTGCATAGGCCGGTCGAAGGGTCGAAGAGTCAAAGGGTCGAAGGGTCAAAGGGTCGAGGGATCGTG
>JBDLIO010000439.1:0-3435 GCA_039714865.1 Acidobacteriota bacterium
CTGGGACTCTGCTTTCAACTGATCGACGACGTCCTGGATTTCACGTCGGCCAGGGAAGAGCTGGGCAAACCGGTTATGGCCGACCTCCGTGAGGGACGGGCGACCCTCCCGATTATCTTGATGCTGGAGAAGGCCGATCAGGAGACTCGCGACAAGGTTGCCGACGTGGCCCGGAACAGGACCTTCGGCTCGCTGAGTGAAGAGGAACTGCTGGACCGCGTCCACCAAGCCGGAGTGCTGGATGAGGTCCGGCGACGGGCTGCTTCACTGGCGGATCAGGCGGTTGAGGTGGCACGGTTCCTCCCGGACACCCCCGAACGCGAAGCCCTGATCGGCGCCACTCACCTGTTGCTCGAACGGAAGAAATAGTGGAGCTATCAGCTGAGCCTCTTGCAAAAACACCAGAATAGCCACAAAAAGGCACAAAAAGGCACAAAGAAGAGAGGCAAAAAGCACGCTGGGACTGCATGTTGGAGCGCGGGCCTCCAGGCCCGCATCGTGACGATCGGGTTTTTGCAAAAGGCTCAGCTATCAGCCGAAACAACGTACTCGATAAGATCTGATCGGATATAGAAGTGCTTTTCCCCGCATAGCGATCAGTACCGATGGCATGGCAGGCGAGGACTGACAGCTGAGAGCTGAAAGCTGACAGCGCGACTTATCCCGAGTTTTTTCCTTTTTCGTAGCGGATCGCGGATAAGTCGCTACACAGCAGCGGCGAGGATGTGTCCCAGTGATTTCTTGGCTCTTTGACCGTGGGGATGGTCGGCATTGTGGGCGCAGAGGTCGATGACGCGCTTGTAGCACTCGAGGGCGGTGGCTTCGTCTTGACGGCAGTGGTGGCGCAACCAGCCTTTCATCAGCCAGGCTTCGGTGTGACCCGGTGACACTTCGATGATCCGGTTGAAGAAAACTTCTGCCGCAGGCCACCTCTCGTCGGCGATCGCCTGTGCGGCGTGACGCCGGTAGAGACGAATTGCCGTGTCGGTCTCCTGCTTCGGAGGCCGACGCTCGGCGCGGAATCGAGATAGAATTTTCATCCTGCTTCAATTATTGTCCCCGCATGATATGCAGATGTCAAGTGTTTTGAGGAAGTTGAGGGACGGGATGCGGGTCGAACAGGTCGAAAGGGTCAAAAGGGTCGAAGGGGGTCGGAAAGCCAACGAGCACGAAAGTACAAGGAAAAAAGTACAAGAGTTTAAGAGGAGGAGCCGATCCGACAGGCTCGGGCCCGCAAAGCGGGACGCTGCATGTGCCCAGAGTTTCAGGATCCCTGGTTTCGAGACTCTTGCACTTTTCAACTCTTGAATTCTTGAACTCTTGAACTCGCACGTCTTGACCTTTTCGACCTCTTTGACCTCTTTGACCCCCTCTTCCTGGGATTCCCGTCTATCATGCCCCCATGAGTTCGAGCGGTTCTTCCCGGCCATTTGCCCACCTCCATCTTCACTCCCACTACTCCCTTCTGGATTCGACGATTCAGATTCCGGCCCTGGTCGATCAGGTCAAGGAGCTTGGCATGGAGGCTGTGGCGATCACTGACCACGGCAATGTCTTCAACGCCTTCCCGTTCGTCAAGGCGGCCCGGGGCGCCGGCATTCGGCCGGTGGTGGGCTGCGAGGTCTATGTCGCGCCGGGTGACCACCGGGAAAAGGGTGCCCCGGGCGTGGGTCAAAAGCACTATTACCACCTGGTGCTGCTGGCCGAGAGCCAGGAGGGTTACCGCAACCTGACTCATTTGGTCAGTGAGGCTGCTCTGGAGGGTTTTTATTACAAACCCAGAATTTCAAAGGAGTTGCTGTCTCGTTACAGCAAGGGCCTGATAGGCCTGACGGCGTGTCTCAGCGGTGAGGTTCCCCAGAAATTGATGCAGCGGGATGCCTCAGGTGCGCGGAGAATTGCAGAGGAGTACCGGGAGATCCTGGGCCCTGACAATTTCTTCTTGGAAATCCAAAATCACGGGGCGGTCGACGAAGAATTTGTCCGCGAGGGCATGAATGACCTCTCCCGCCTGACAGGTATCCCTCTGGTGGCGACCAATGACTGCCATTTTCATCGCCCGGAGGATGTGTTTGCCCACAAAATCTTGATCGGGATCGGACAGAACTACAAGCTCAGTGATCTGCAGCAAAAGTACGTCTACAACGGAGAGTTCTACGTCAAGTCGGCCGACGAGATGTATCGACTGTTCGAGGGCTTTCCCGGCGCTTGCGAGCGGACTGCGGAAATAGCGGCCAGGTGCCACATCGAATTCGACACTTCGACCTACCATCTCCCGAGTTTCCCGGTCCCGGAGGGCGAAGACGAGTCCAGCTATTTCCGCCGTATTGCCCGCGAGGGCCTGGAACGGCGTCTGGTCCAGCCGGTCGCGCGGAAGACATCGAGAGAAGTCTATGGGACGAGACTTGAGCACGAGATCGAAGTCATCGAAGAGATGGGTTTCCCGGGGTATTTCCTGGTCGTCTGGGACTTCATTCGCCAGGCGAAGGAGGAAAAAATCCCGGTCGGTCCGGGTCGCGGGTCCGCGGCGGGTTCGGTGGTCTCCTATGCCCTGGGTATTACCGATATCGACCCCATGGAGTACGACCTTCTGTTTGAGCGTTTTCTCAACCCGGAGAGAATCTCGATGCCTGATATCGACATCGATTTCTGCCAACGTGGTCGAGAGGACGTGATCAATTACGTCCGGAAACGGTACGGCGAAGAATCGGTCTGTCAGATCGCTACCTTCAATATCCTCAAGGCCAAGTCGGCGATTCGTGACGTCGGGCGGGTCCTGGAGATGCAATTCGGGGACGTTGACCGGATCGCCAAGCTGGTGCCGGACGACCTGGGGATCACGATTGAGCAGGCACTGAGGGACTCCTCCGAATTGAGGGAGCTTGTTGAAGGTGACGAGGACGTTGCCCAGGTGGTTGAGACCGCGAGGAAGCTCGAGGGCCTGGCTCGCCATTGTGGGGTCCATGCGGCCGGAGTTGTCATAGCCCCGGAGCCGCTGGTCAATTTGATTCCCCTGAGCCGGACCTCCAACGAGGAGGTCATTACCCAGTTTGACAAGGATGACGTCGAGGCCCTGGGGCTGCTGAAGATGGACTTCCTGGGGCTGAGGACCCTGACGGTGATCGACGACGCGGTCAAGTCGGTCCGGCGGATCGAGAATCCGGACCTGGACCTGGAGATTCTGACCCTGGACGATCCTGCAGTGTACGAACTATTCGCCGCGGGTGACACCGACGGTATCTTCCAGTTCGAATCCTCGGGCATGAAGGAAGTGCTGCGCAAGGTGCAGCCACAGGTCTTCTCCGATCTGACCGCCCTCAACGCGCTCTATCGTCCGGGACCGATGGCTTTCATCGACGATTTCACGGCGAGAAAGCAGGGCAGAAAGAAGATCTCCTACATCCTCCCGGAGCTTGAAGAGATCCTGGGGGAGAC
>JBDLIO010000440.1:0-3428 GCA_039714865.1 Acidobacteriota bacterium
TTTGCCTCTTCTCCCCATCGGGTGTACCGCCAGCGGTCGGTTCGTATGCTGGCGCCTTTGCCAACTGTTATGGTGTATGCTACCGATTCTTCCGGTTTCCAGATGGCTGTCGACGAGCTGCTCGAGGGGGTTCGCGCCGAATTGGCGGTCAAGCTCTTCGGGGAGGACCTCGGGATTCTCAAGGAGAAGGCCGATGAGATTGCCGCCGTCGTCGCCCAGGTCCGTGGCGCTGCCGATGTGCAAGCCGACCAGATCACCGGCGCCCCGCAGCTTCTCATCCGGGTGGATCGTGAGGCGGTGGCGCGGTGGGGGCTCAACGTCGAGGATGTGCAAAATGTCGTTCGGGCTGCAGTGGGGGGCGAGAGCGCCGGCCAGGTCTTCGAGGGCGTGCGCCGCTTCGAGATCCTGGTGCGGTACCCCAAGGAGTATCGGGATACCCCCGAGGCCATTGCCTCCATCCTCGTGCCGATGCCGGATGGGGCCACCGTGCCGCTGTCGCAGGTGGTTGAGATGCAAGAGATTGTCGGCCCGCGTCAGATCACCCGCGAGAACGGGCAACGCTTCATCACCGTGCAGTGCAATGTGGTCGACCGGGATATCGGTTCCTTCGTGGCCGAAGGCCAGGAAGCGATCAAAAGAGAGGTGGACCTGCCTCCGGGCTACCTCGTGACCTGGGGCGGTCAGTTCGAGTTGCAGCGGCAGGCCAACAAGCGCCTCGCCCTGGTCGTTCCCGTGACCCTGATGCTGATCGTCGTCTTGCTGTATGTCAGCTTCAGCTCGCTACGAAGCACTGTGCTGATTCTGCTCAACATCCCTCTCGCCCTGGTCGGCGGGGTGGCAGCCCTCTGGATCTCGGGCCAGAACCTCTCGGTACCGGCCTCGGTTGGTTTCATCGCTCTGTTCGGCATCGCACTGGAGAACGGCATGGTCCTGGTGACCTATCTCAACCAGCTGGTGCGGCAGGGAGTCAGCATCGACGAGGCCTCGGTCAGGGGCGCCATGCAGCGCCTTCGCCCGGTTCTGATGACCGCAACGACCACGGCACTGGGCCTGATTCCGCTGCTGCTGTCATCGGGAACCGGCAGCGAGGTTCAGAGGCCCCTGGCGACGGTCGTCATCGGCGGCTTGGCCACCTCGACCGTGCTGACCCTGCTCGTTCTGCCGGCGATCTTCCGGTGGTTTGCGGAGGGCACCCGTTGGAGGCTCTAGGGGCTTTCGTTTCACCTTGCGCCGGGATCGAAAATAGGCCGTTACCGTGCCGAGGAGAAAGTCGGTTCAGGTGGATTCGGGGACGTCTACCGAGCCATCGATCCCGTACTCGACAGGACCGTGGCAATCAAGGTCGTCCGTACAGCGAAGGGCGAAGCGGCCGGCCGAGTCGAGGACGCGCTCGCCGAGGCTCGCACCGCTACTGCCCTCAACCACCCCTCGATCGTCACGATCCACGATGTCGACGAGCACGATGGGCAGTCTTTCATCGTCATGGAGTGGATCGATGGCAGGTCTCTCAGGGATCTGTTGACCGGGGTTCCGACGATCAGTAGATGAATGACCCGATGTTGCTTCCGCATGACGACTCCTTCCTGTACCGGACGGCAAACCCGGGCTTCCAGCCGTTGATCTTCGATTAGGGAACCGCCCCGGACCACCTGCTCGTGTCCCCGGACTCGAATCCGTCGGTGAAGATGGACGCGGGCTCCATAGCCACCTTGAGAAACCCCTCATCGGTGTAGAGATCGAGGCTTCGGTAGGCCACTGCAGCATCCCCGTTGCCGTTCATGGCGATTGAGAGGCCCCCGGCCGCATGGGCATACGACACGCCTCCCACGTCGAGGGTCTCGCAGCGCCACGTGGGAAAGTACGACGGGCTGAGTGGACCGCAGTTCCCTGAGGCAGGCCAGGAAAGCGCCTCCAGCGGACGGGCGATCTTGAGATTGACATCCCAGCCCTCTTCAACCTGATAGACGATGATCGGGTTGAAGTCGTCGTCCGTTTCGATGTCGATCCCCGGGAGCACGGCCGGTGAGCCCACGTCGTCGATCCATCGGCAGTCCCAGCTATAGCTCCCGGATCCACAATTTCCGGTTCCTGAGGTCACATTCGTGGCCCACTCCACCGTATCCATTGTGCTGTTGCTGTAGGCGAGGTGCACCGAACCGTCACCGCCGACGACAAGCGACACCCACTCGCCGATGTCGTTACAGGCGAGGCGAATCGGTGCACAGACCCAGGAGTCGGAACCGTTGCAATTCCCCCCTCCGGCCCCGACCTTCCGCGCAAGAACCGGAAAGGTGTACGATTCGTCGGCATCGATGAATGCCATGTGGAGCCAGCTTTCATCCAGCATGTCAATGTCGATGAATTCTCCGACGTTCGTACCGATGTGAATGGTGTCGCACTCCCAGGCATTGGCTGCTGCTCCCTCGCCGCAGTTCCCTGTGCCTTGGACCACACGCTTGGTGTACCTGATGTGTTCTGAGTTCGGGTTTCGAACCTGGTACCCGATGTGGGCCCAGCCGAACAACGCGTCGACCACGACGGCCGTTCTCGTTCCCACGTAGTAGTGCTCCGTCGTGTCTCCGGCTTCGATGATATTCGTGCTGTAGCTCAGTGAACCGGTCGCCCTGTCCACGGTCCCCTCGAGGACCTTGAGCGAGCCGTTGGTCACGTCGTAGTAGCTGATGAAGAGATTCGCAACCGGGCCCGGGCCGCCGACGGCGATGGAGCTGTACTTACCCACGACCCCTGCCGAGTCGACAACCTGACACTCCCAGGTGTCCCCCGGACCACAGTTTCCGGCTCCGGGAGGATCGCTCCTCGCCAGCCACAGATCGCCGTCGATCCCCTCGTAGTAGCTGATGAAGGTCTCGCCGGAAACGGGGTCCGTCGCCGCCGATACAAAGTAGCCGACCACGCTCTCATCGTCGATGATATCGATAGTCCACTCGGAAACAGGGTATGCCTCCGGTTCTGAGGCGAATACCTGCCCCCAGTTCGCCGCCAGAACGAGCATTCCGCTGACAAAGGTCAACCTGATTCGACGATGTTCTCTCATTGCCGACCCTCCAGGGCCTCGTTGCCCACTCCCATTGCCGGTTTTCGCGTCGTTACCATCGTTGTCTTCGTTGGAGGCGGCGAAAACGAGATTTGCTCACCCGTCCATCCGAAGAGGTACGCCGATGCGTGCCGGGGCAGCTGGATGATTCTGCCGCTGATCATCTGGGTGCGTAACAATCACCGATCAAAGAAAAAACGCCCGGACCCACCGCGACGGTGAGTCCGGGCGTCCTGCCGTTCGGCTAGGGAGTGGTTGATGTCCACGCCGACATGTTGCCGGATTCGAACCCATCCGCGAAAATGAACCTGGACTCGACGGCCACCTTGAGGCGGCCCTCATCGGGGGGGATTCCAAAGAACTCGCGGTAGGC
>JBDLIO010000441.1:0-3426 GCA_039714865.1 Acidobacteriota bacterium
GCACCATTTTTTGCGCAGAACCGTTGAGGATTTCTTAAGAGTTCCCGTCGGGGGCAATTCGCCCTCATCGAAAAAATTGCGGATGCGCAACAGGCAGAACAGAACAGTGCCCCCTTCTTGTCATGTCATCCTGAGCGGAGGCCCCCAGGGCCGGAGCCGAAGGATCTCCCTGGACCAAACGCCGGCGTCGGACTGGGCAGATCCCTACTCGGTCGCTGAAGCTCCCTCGGTCGGGATGACGAACCGTGGAGTATTGGAAATCGTGCCAGAGAAAGGAGTGTCCCTTTCTCGTCGGGGAACTCAAGCTCGAACCCCCGGTCAACCGCGTCATTCCTGTCGGCCGCAGCCACCTCCGAGCGCTGTGGGCGGCCTACGGAGAGCTGTGAGACCGTCGGGTTGTTGTCAGTGATACAGGCCCATGACCCGGTTCACGAAGCCCAATGCACCTCCAACTTTCGATTCTTGGCCACGCAATCCCGCAGATAGAGATTGATCAGCGTCTGATAGGGAATCCCGGTCTCCTTGGCCATCTCCTTGAAATAGGTCACCGTATCCCTGTCGAGTCTCATCGTCACCGGCTGCTTCAGGTATTTCGAATAGGGATTTTTTCGTCCCTTCATTTCCGAAAAATCGTAATGGTCTCTCATGATCTCAACCCCCAATATTCCTGCTCTTCTTCCTTGTCGGCCTTTCTCGCCGAAATCATCCGAATGACCGTTTCTTCCTCCCTGAAGCAGTGGCACACGACCAATTTCCTCAGTTTGATGCTCAGGCCAAGGAGAATGAACCGATCCTCGTCGTCCGAATGATCCGGGTCTAAAAAAACCAAGGCATGCCCGTCGAAAAAAGCCGACCTCGCCTCTTCGAAGGAGACCCCATGCTTTTTGACATTGGCATTCTCCCTTCGCTCGTCCCATTCGAATACCAATTCTTTCATATGTACATTGTACGTATTCTTTCGCAGGAAATCAAAATAGCGTCTCTGCCTGGTCCGGGTTCCCCGACGCCACCCGCTACACTGGGTCGATGACATGGGCCAAGGCGAAACGCCTGAGATGGTTGGTGACGCGACTGCTGATGACTACGGTGACCGCGGTCGCCGCGCTGGGGCTGTGGGTCGTTTTGAGCTTGCCGGATGTCGCCGCTCTGGCGGCCGAGAATCCCGCTTCAACGGCCTTTATCGACGCCGCTCGCGAACGCGGCGAAAATGTCGAGTGGCGCTGGACGCCCTACACCAAGATATCGCTCGAGCTCAAGAAGGCCGTCGTCACGGCGGAGGACCTCAGCTTCTTTTCCCATCAGGGATTCGACACCCACGAGCTCAAGATCGCGCTCCACGAAGCGCTTCGGGGTCAGCGGGTGCGCGGCGCTTCCACCATCACCCAGCAATTGGCGAAGAATCTGTGGTTGTCTCCCTCGCGTTCGCCGTTTCGCAAGCTGCGCGAGCTCTTCTTGACTCGCCGGCTTGAAAAACACCTGTCGAAGCGTCGCATCCTCGAACTCTACCTCAACGTTGCCCAGTTCGGGACTGAAACCTACGGCGCCGAAGCTGCTGCCCAACGGTATTTTGGTGTGACCGCCGCCGATCTCGACGCGGACCGCGCGGCCGCGCTGGCAGCCGCCCTATCACGCCCGTCGAGCTGGCACCCCGGCGTCACCAGCAGAAGCTACTCACGTGCCGTAGCACGAGTGCGGGCACGGGCCGAAAAGTACGACTGGCTTGAAAAGCTGCTTTGAGAAGCGTCCCTTGTATTCGAAGGTGAAATCCGGAAGGCGATCGAGAGACTTGTCACAGATTCCCTGGGTGACGCACCGCTACCCCTCGGGGGGTCGGCGGATTCGGTCGCCTGAGCGCCCTAAGGAAACACCTTGCGGTGCCAGATGGCACAGATGGTACTCGTATCCGCATCGGGAACCTCGCTGTCCCCCTTCGGACTTTCCGGATGGGAACGGGCTAAGATGAGAGCGACTGGAGCCGTGATGTCCTATTCAGACTTTCTGCGCGCGCACAAGGACCTTGTGGGCATGATCCATCTGGCGGCTCTGCCTGGAACCCCCGCCAATGAACGCCCCCCAGCCGAGATCATCGAGCAGGCGCTGAACGAGGCACGTCTCTACCGGGACGCCGGCCTTCGTACGGTCATGATCGAAAACATGCACGACGTCCCCTATGCCGACAAAGTCGGGGCCGAGGTCACCGGGCTGATGGCCGTCATCGGTCGCGAGATCAAGGGGATGGGGCTCAACTGCGGCATCCAGATCCTCTCGGCGAACAATTCAGAAGCCCTGGGTGTCGCCCACGCGGCCGGGCTCGACTTCATTCGGGCCGAGGGCTTTGTCTTCGCCCATATTGGCGACGAGGGCTTCCTCAACAGCTGCGCCGCAGACCTCTTACGCTATCGCAGGGCCATCGGCGCCGAAGAGGTGCTCATTTTCGCCGATATCAAGAAGAAGCACGCCTCCCACGCCATCACTTCGGACATCGATCTTGTCGAAACCGCCAAGACCGCCGCTTTCATGCGTGCCGACGGCCTGATCATTACCGCCGGTTTCACCGGGCAGGCCCCCAACCCCGAGGATCTCCGCGCCCTGGACGGATTGCCCGCCATTCGGGTCGTCGGTTCGGGGGTAACCCCCGCAAACCTCGAGGACTACATCGATCATGCCGACGTCTTCATCGTCGGGTCCTGGTTCAAGAGAGAAGGCCACTGGGCCAATGCTCCCGATCCGGAGCGTGTCCGGGAGCTCGTCGAGGTCTTCGAGGGCCTTCGGCAGAGGGACTCCGGACGCCGGACAGGAGCCAATTTGTAACAGGAAAAGGACAGTGTCCCCTTTATCCCTTTATCCGGTATGCGAAAGGGGCATCAGCCCTCCCCCGTCCCGAGGGCTTGGGCCGCCCGGTCGAGCCGTTCCTCCAAATCCTGAAGGCGCCGCTCGATGTTCTCCAATTCCCGAGTCTCGAAGTCCGGGGTGGTCGAACGCCGGCCCTGCCGTACGAATCTCCAGTACCCCAGTACCAGAGTGACCACCAGCGCAACCGTCATCACGAGAAAGCGGGGAATCGAGGTGCCCGTAAAGGCAATCCACCCTATCCCGTAGAGCATTGTGAAAACCCCTCCCAGCAGCAGACCGTTGCTGACCACCTGGAGGCGTTCGACACCGAGAAGAGACACGGCCAGAAGGAGCGTGGAAAACAGGATAAGGATGATGCTGGTACTGAAACTCCACGGTTTGAGCGCCTCCTGCTTCTCGATCCTGAGTTCACTGCGCTGCAATCGAATGCTCTCGATCTCATCCCTCTCTTCGGCAGTCCATTCGTCGGACTGACCGGCCTCTCGGATTTCCTGTTCACGCTGGTTGAGTTTTCGGATCTCCTGATCGAACTCCTTCGGTGGCGGATGGAAGGTGTAGGCGCCGATACCGATG
>JBDLIO010000442.1:0-3425 GCA_039714865.1 Acidobacteriota bacterium
TTCTGCACCGATTCCAGGTCACGGGTTTCGAAACTGCCAACGTCGACCACCTCGAGTTCGATCTCCTCGACCGCCTCGACCTGCTCGACCTGCTCGACCTGCTCGATCTCCTCGACCGCATCAACTGCGGCAGCAACAGCCTCGAAATCATCGGCCGGCGCCATCCCGGAGAAATCCAGGCCGTCGTCAACCACCAAGGCATCGTGCTCTTCCACCTCGATGATCTCCACCTGAACCAATTCTTCGCCGCCCGGACCGCCGGCCTCGATCGGTTGTTTTTCGGTGGGTCCGATCAGACCTGGCAGGGCCTGTTCCAATTTTTCCAGCGCCTCTCCCCCACCCTCGGCCTTATAGGTCTCGACCAGTGGCCCGGCTTCACGGGCCGCCAGATCAGCTCGGCCGCCTTCGAGAGCCAAAGAAACCAATTTCTCCCGAACCTCGAGGTTCTCGGGAAAAAAGTGAATGATCGTCTCCAGGTGGTTCAGCGCTTTATCGACCAGTCCATATTTGGCAAAGACGTTGGCTTCGGCCAGGCGTTCAAGGGGGTCAAAATCCGGCGCTTCGCCTGAAGTATCGGCAGCGACCTGGATCTCAGCCGCTTGGGGGCCCAGCGTTTCACCCTGGGCCTCGGCCTCGATCACCTCCACCTCAAAATCATCCGCATCAATCTCCAGAACATCCTCGGAGGGTTCCTCAACTTCCGAAACCGGTTCAGGCGCCACCAGGGGTTCAGGCGCCACCAGGGGTTCAGGCGCCACTGGAGGTTCAGGCTCACTGGTCGCAGTCGCCGGTGCGGCGGTCTGATCGGCGCCGGAAATATCAAACCCCAGATCACGCAACCGATCCTGGAATAATTTATTGTCCTGGTCTTCTCTGATGAGGTCCGCATAGACCTGACGGGCATCATCGCGTTCACCCGCCTGAAAATAATTGTCCGCCAGACCCGCCTTGAGAGTGAAAATCACTTCCTTGTCGTCGGCAGGAGAGAGTGCCTGTATCCCCAATTTCTGAACATCTCGATCTGCCGGCAGTGCTTTAAACAGCCACCGGAAGATCTCTTGAGCTCCGGGCCGATCACCTCCGTCCAACCTGCGGTTGGCAATCGGCAGGAGGAGATCTCGCCCTCGGTCCACCTCACCGACGCCGAAAAAGGCACGCCCCGCCAGGCACCCCACCTCTTCATCATCCGGGTGGACCTCCAACAAGGTCTGCGCTCGATCGAGGGCAGCCTTGGACTCACCGGCCGCAACCGTGACCTTGAGATCGAGGATGCCGATCGCCGTGCTGTCCGGTGAGCGCTTCTGGGCTTCAATCAGGAACTCGCGGGCTGAGGAGAGATTGCCCGAATCGACCAAGGCCTCGCAGATCGGCAAAAGAAACTCACCTGAAGGGGGGTTCTGGTCCAGGGCATGCCGATAAAGCCGCTCGGCTTCCTCAACCTTGCCTCGATCCAACAACATCGTGCCGAGCCGCTGATAGACGTCGATCGCTTCGTCACCACTGCCCTTGCGGAACAGAAGATCCGCGAGACGGAGATGGGCCATGTGATTTTCGGGGTCGATCTGAACCAGTTTCCTCTGAACCTGGATGGCGTTGTGCAGATCGTCATTCTTGAGATACCAGTCGGCCAAAACGCCGAACTGGTCTTTGGCCTCGACCACGAGCCCCTGCTGGATGTAGAGATCGGCGAGACGTTCAAAGACCTCAACACGGTCAGGCGCCAGCCGATTGATCTTTTTGTAGATGGCAATAGCCTTGTTGACAAAGCCGTCCGCAGCAAAGCTATCGGCGATCCTCTGGTACAGCTCGACGGCCTTGCCCACCTGGCCGATCCTGTTGTGGAGATCTCCGATTCGATTGATCGTATTGACGTCGTTGGGATTGAGTCGCAGGAGTTTCTCGTACTCTCGAATCGCAGGCTCTATCTTGCCCTTTTGGACCAGCTTCTCGGCTCCTTTGAGAATCTTGTCCCTATTGATCGCCATTCAGGTGCTTTCCCTTCCGCGTCCTGCACGTATGGTTCATGGTAGCACAGGAGATACGCAAAAACTCCTACGATGAAGACAGGACCGCCCATGTTCAGCAACCCCCACTCGGTGATTTCGAGTCCCATATCCCTTATTATTTTCCCACTCCCACCGGGGGTAGTTTTTCGCCAGGTCCACCATCAATCCGTCCCTATGGACCTTGGCGACATTGGACGCGGCCGCCACGCAAAAATAGTGTTCGTCTGCCTTGATCGGTGACAACGCCGACTCAAAGCCCGGGCCCAGGTTCACCGCGTCGACGACTACGACATCACCCGGCAGACTCAATGACCGGACCGCCGCCCGCATGGCCCTCCGAGTGGATTCAAGGATGTTGACCCGGTCAATCACCTCAGGCCAGATTTCGACGATCACCCATGCATCACAGTTCTGCCGAACCCACAGCGACGCCGAATCTCGCCTGTCCCGGGAGAGCTTCTTGGAGTCACGAATACCATCGTGAGGCGGGATCTCATCAAGACGAACACCACAGACAACAACGGGGCCCGCCAGAGCCCCGCGTCCAACTTCGTCAATTCCAATGATGGCCGGCGAGTCTTTCAGGAGACGCCGATCCTCGGCCCCGAGGGGCTCTCTCGTATCAGGCGCGGCGCGACTCCTTGATGCGGGCAGCCTTGCCTCGACGCGAACGGATGTAATAGAGCTTGGCCCGTCGAACCTTGCCCAGACGGGTCACCTCGATCTTGGCCACGGTCGGGGCATGGAGGGGAAACACGCGCTCGACGCCGATGCCTGAAGACATCTTGCGAACGGTGAAGGTCTCCGAAACGCCACCGTGCTTGCGGGCGATAACCAGACCCTCAAAAACCTGAATTCGTTCCTTTTCGCCTTCTTTGAGCCGAACATGGACTTTAACGGTGTCGCCACCCTTGAAATCAGGGGTATCGGTTTTCAAATACTGCTGTGTCACTTCACGCATGAGGTCCATTGTCTTGTGCCTCCCAGGCGAGATTCCACTTTCTCAGCGGTTGCCGGGACGGGGATTATACACAGGAGCACCTGGGAGGACAAGGGAAGGAACGTTCAACGTTCAACGTCCAACGTTCAACGTTGAAGTACGCGTGTTTGGTCACTGATTGTTTGAACGCAGCGTCTCGGTGCCAAGGTTGTCGGACTTCTGCGGACGGATGGCAAAAACGTTCATCGTCCCCAAAGCATCGAACGCTATCGTTCCACATCCATCGGCCTTCCGGCGCGAACTTCAAAGTTGGACGTTGGACGTTCGACGTTCCCCTCCTCCGCCCCGACCGCTACCGCCACACTTCCCCCCGCCTTCCGGCGCGAACTTCAAAGTTGGACGTTGGACGTTGGACGTTCGACGTTCATTCCTCCCCTGCATGAAGATGCCGCCAGACATGCCGCCCCACTCGAGGTCCC
>JBDLIO010000443.1:0-3421 GCA_039714865.1 Acidobacteriota bacterium
GGCGATGGAGAAGGTCAGCTATCAGTGGATCTTCCTTCTGGACTCGGATGAGCGATGCACGCCTGAATTACAGAAAGAGGTCCAGGGGATACTCAATGACGGGCCGAAACACCTTGGTTACATGATGAACCGGGCGGTGTACCTTCTGGGGAAGAGGATTCGCTTCTCCGGTTGGCAGCGGGACAGGGTTTCCCGGTTCTTCAAGACCGGTACGGCCTACTACGAGAATCGCCGAGTGCATTCCATGCTCCACACAACGGGAGAGGTGCCGATCCTCAAGAATACGATTGAGCACCACATGGTAGACCAGACCTTCACCGAATACGCCTTTCGGTTGGGCAAGTACGGATACTGGGGCGCCGGACAGATGTGGCGAGACGGGAAGAGGACACGGGTGGCCGAGGTGGTCACACGGCCTCTATGGCGCTTTTTTAAGGTCTACGGTCTGCAGCTGGGTATTCTCGACGGCGCTCGTGGGCTGGTTTTTTGTCTCCTCCAGGCATACGGTACGTACATGAAATTCGCCATTCTCTGGGGGTGGCAGGTCAATCATGCCCGCGGTATCGAGCCCGATCTCCCTCCGTTTGATGACAGCGAGGGGACATGGGAGGGACTGGAGAAGGTCTCTGAGACCGAGGGTCGCGGTTCCGATTCCGGCGGCGAAAAGCAATGATGGTCAGTATTTCCGGGGGCATGACTGCAATCGGTGGCGGTATCTGACCGTGCGGACTTTTTTTTCCCGTTTGGGACCCTACCTCAGGCTGTACATTCCCCGGTTCATCAGGGCGACTCTGGCGAGCCTTCTCTATGCCGGGTCGGTGGGCGGCCTGGCTTTACTGGTGAAGCCGATCATGGACGGCATCTTCATCGCTCACGACAGGAATGAGTTGATCCGGCTGCCGTTCATCATCATTGGCCTCTATTTTCTTCAGTCTCTGGGCCGATATGTGCAGACGGTCGATCTGGCATTTATCGGAGAGGACGTCGTCAGGCGGATTCGGGATCGTTTGCTGGGCCATATTCTGACCCTGGAGTACGGGTTCTTCGGGAGCTTTCGGGGCGGCGAACTGATCTCCCGCATCACCAACGACATCTCCCGGATCCGTGCCGCGGTTTCGCAGCACCTGTCCGTGATCGTACGGGAAAGCATGGCCATTGTCGCCTACGTCGGCGTCGCCATCTACAGAAGTCCGACCCTTGCCTTTTACGGACTGGTGGTCGCCCCTCTGGCCGCATGGCCTCTGTCCCACTTCGCCCGAAGAGTCAAAAAGTACGCACACCGATCCCAGGAGAAGGACTCCGATATCACCTCGCGATTGTCCGAGATCTTCAACAACATGGAGCTGATCAAGGCGCACCACAGCGAGGGCTTCGAACTGGGCAGGTTCGAAAAGGACAATCTGGAATTCCGCCGGATCAACATGAAGGGCATCAGAGCCCGGGAGATGGCCGGCCCGATCATGGAATTCGTCGGGTCCTTTGCCGTGGCGCTGGTGATCTGGTTCGGTGGGCTGTTGATCATCGACGGGAAGATGTCAGCGGGTGAGTTCGCTTCTTTTGCCATGGCTCTTTTCATGATCTATACGCCGTTGAAGAGGATTTCCAAGATCTACAGCCAGATGTTTGAGGCCGTTGCGGCCTCGGAGCGGATCTGGACCATGTTGGATCGCGAGCCCAAGGTCCTCGGGGGCAAGGAAATCCTCGAAGTGCCGATCAGAGAGGTCGCGTTCGAGGACGTGCATCTGAACTATGGTGAGACTGCCGCCCTCCAGGGGGTGACGTTGAAAGCCCAAAGAGGCGAGATGGTGGCCCTGGTCGGCGACAGCGGTGGCGGCAAGAGCTCCCTGGTCAATCTGATTCCACGCCTTTGGGACCCGTCGAGCGGCAGTATCACGGTCGATGGGACCGACCTCCGGGATTTGGATCTGCCGGAACTGAGGCGACGGATCGGGATCGTCACGCAACGGGTCTACGTATTCAACGAATCGGTCGCATCCAACGTCGCCTATGGATTGGAGATTGATCGAGATCTGGTCGACACCTCCCTCAGACGTGCGGGGGCCTGGGATTTTGTCTGCGAACTGGAAAACGGCATTGATTCCGTCCTGGACGAATTCGGGGCCAATCTCTCGGGGGGACAACGGCAGCGGCTTGCTATTGCCAGGGCGCTGTACCGGCAACCGGATATTTTGATCTTCGATGAAGCAACCTCGGCCTTGGACAACAGATCGGAGGCCGCAATTCAAAAGGCCCTCGAAATTCTGACTGAACATTGCATTACATTCGTCATCGCCCACCGCCTGTCGACTGTTGAAATGGCCGACAGGGTCCTGGTGATGCAGGAAGGCCGTGTGGTTGCCGAGGGTACGTGTGCCGAATTGATGGAGCGCTCCGAGATCTATCGTCGCCTTGCCGCGGGCGAACTCCCGGACAGGTAGAAAATCAATCGTCGCATTCCCGTGCTAACATCCGCCGTATGACAGATTTGGAAGGAATGACGGGCAGTTTTGGTGGTTTGCGGTTGCATGATCGGTCTCTGTCTGGCGCCCTGCCGCTGCAGACTCTGGGGATGCGGTTTCATCATGTCGGAGTCGCGGTTCGCAGCATCGAAAACGCTCTCGACTACTATGTCGGTCTCTTCGGTTTTGAACAGATCACACCGCCGGTCAATGTGCCGTCGGAGCACGTCCGTGTTTGTTTCGTCAGGGCCGACCCCGGAGTGCTGATTGAGTTGGTGGAAGGGGTGGGGGAGCAGTCACCGGTCAAGGGTATTCTCGAGCGCACCGGCGCGGGGACGTACCATATTTGTTATGAGGTCGACGATCTCGACGCCGCTGTTGACATTCTCCGCAAGAATCAGTGCCGGCCGTTCAAGAGGTTCGAGTTCAGAGCACATGGACTGAGACGGTTCGCCTTTTTGTTGAACCCGGACCGGCAGCTCTTCGAGTTGTGTGAGGCCGAAGAGGACGAGGAAGTCAGTTCGTAAGCGCCGAACCGACGTTTTGCTATTCCCCAACAACCCCCGACGACGCCGAGAAATCCCCGCTTTCGAAGCCGCCTTCATAACGAACGTCCATGTAGAGCTGTGCTCGGGCCACATCGCCCTGTCGGCCGACCCAGGTTTCCCAACGAGTGGCGTCAGTCCAATTGGACATTCCGGGGCCGCCCGTTCCGTTGTTGAAAACAGTCGTTCTTTCTGTGCATCCGGGGCAATCGTCAAACGGCTTGCTGCCGCGATCGCCGTTGTAACCGATGTCGGACAACATCAAATGATGGCAATCGGTGTAGGGTGAGTTGGAGGCCCCGTCATTCGGAAAGCCGTAGGCGTTGGGCCAGCTATGTTCCCGATTGTAGAAATCGTTGCCTCCACCGGCTTCGGAGGGTTGTTCTACTTCCCCGGATAATAACCCCTGATGGTCCT
>JBDLIO010000444.1:0-3410 GCA_039714865.1 Acidobacteriota bacterium
GTTTCCCGGTCGAGTCCGGGGTTCACCCTTCGTTCGATGTCGATGCCGATGGGACGGCTGCGGGCGAGTGCCTCGATCGAGGGGTGGAATCGGTTTTGGGCGAGGGCTACCGCCGGTCTGAAAAGTCATTCGATGCGGAGTCCTTGCCGGCCGACGTCATCGTCCTGGCCGAGCGCCGGGTCGGACCGGTCGATGTACGGAAGGCTGCCGAGGATTTGGTCAGCGACGGTGTCAAGCCCGAGGCCATCGAGGCCGATCCAATGGGACCCGGTGTCGTATTCACATTCCTCCGAGGGCTTTTTGAGGACCTCGACACCGCGGCGCCCCTGGTGGGGGCTCTGGCGGATATCGGCGGAAACGCAAGGCGAACGAGGGGGGCGGCCGAGTTTCTTCGGGATCTCACCGGGCTCGAAAGGCCGGAGACGGAGGACGCGGCTTTCACCGACCTCATAGCCATCGACGCCTGGTTGCGACGGCAACCGGATTGGGCGAAAAATCTCGACAGGCTGAAAACCTGGGCTTCAAAGGACCCCGGAAAGGGCGAGAAAAAGTTTTTCGAAGAGGCGTCCGAAGATTCGGTGGCCGCCCTGAAGCGCGCCTGCTCCGGCGTCCGGTGGATTTCGAAAGCCGATGTGGAGGCTTTCGGCGCCCTGCGCCGGGTGCTGCACCGGATCCTCCTGCGGGTCGAGGCGGAGAAACGGCGCAAGGGCATTCTCGGTTTTGGGGACCTCTTGGCAGATGCCCACCGGCTCCTGAGGAAGAATCGGGGGGTCCGCGAGAGAGTGCGGGGCGAGATCACGCAGTTGCTGGTCGACGAAATGCAGGACACCGACGTCAAACAGGCCGAGATCGTGCGCCTGTTGGCATTCGGTGAGGGCAAGGGACCGGGCCTCTTTCTCGTGGGCGACCCGAAACAGGCGATCTACTCGTGGAGAAACGCCGACATGGCGGTCTACCAGCGCCTGGTCCGGGACGTTGCCGGGCGGGGCGGCAAGGTCCGCTCGTTGACGGTCAATTTCCGGTCGAGTCAGGAGATCCTTGACGAGGTCGGCCGGTTGGTCGAGCCGAATATGAAGGCAAAAATGGATGAACAGCCCCCGTATGAGGGGTTGTTGTGCCGTCCGGGCGGCGAGGAAGGGGAGGAGTTCGGCGGATCGAGGACGTCGGTCGAGCACTGGTGCTCGGCCGCGGTGGGGGACGGGGGCATTCCGGTCAAGACCTCGGCCCAGAAGGCCGCCGACCTGGAGGCCGAGGCCGTGGCCCGGGATGCGGCGGCGTTGCGGGCCGAAGGCACACCATTGAAGGAGATGGCAATCCTGATGCGCACGAGGGGCCAACAGGCGGCCTACCTCGAAGCGTTGAAACGAAATGGCGTGCCGTACGAGGTCGGTCGGGACCCAAACTTTTACAGAACCCGGGAAGTGATCGAGGTCATGGCACTGGTACGCCTGGTCCTCGATCCGTTTGATATGTCGGCGCTTGCGGCGGTTTTGCGAACGCCCTTCGTTGGTGTGCCCGATGTTGCGCTGAAGCCGTTGTGGCGGGCCGGGTTGCCGGGCTGCACTCCGCTGTTGGCTTATGAAGACTGCACGGCCGAAGTGCGGGCGGTGATCGATGCGGCTGCTGCGGAGGTTGAAGGACTCCCGCTGGAAACCGGCGATCTCGAAGGCCTGGGCCGGTGGCCGGAGGTTCTCGAGGTTTTCCTCGATCGACTGGCGGCCCTTCGTCGCCTCTTTGCCGAAGAGGTCCCTGACGTGTTCATCGAACGGCTGCGCACGGTGATGGCCGTGGAACCCCTGGCCGCCTGCCGCTTCCCCGGACCCTACCGGCTGGCCAACATCGACCGTTTCTTCAGGGAACTCGAAAACATGCTTGGAGACGGCGCCTCGGCCGATACGATTCTGCGGCATCTCCGGCGGGTCGAGAGGGAACGGCCGGACGAAGCCGGTGGGCGCCCTCGCAGTGATGCCGAGGGGGTCAGGGTCCTGACGATCCACGGAGCCAAGGGACTGGGTTTCGAACACGTCTGGCTGGTCCAGACCCACGCCGAGAGCCGCGGGCCTCAGGGTGAGCAGCGGACACAGGTCGTCAAGATCGACGGTCGACCGGAGATGTCACTGCGGAGTTGGGCGACGGTCGGCTTCGCCGACGTCGAGGCGGCCCGCAAGCGAACGGAGGAGGCCGAGCGTGTTCGACTGCTCTACGTGGCCCTGACCCGAGCGAAGAAACGCCTGGTGACCGTCGGAAACCGGTTGCCCAACAGCGGTGTCGGTCCCATGCTCAAGTCGTTTGGTAAGAGGGCAGGGGGCTGGCCCGAGATCGAAGATCTCTGGCCGGGCGGAACGCAGGGGCCCCGAGAAGACCGGGACCAGGCGCGGTGGGTCTGGCTGGGACATCCCCGTTGGCATGCCGAGACCGCGTGGGTCGGAGCTCCGGGGAAGGAAGGGGTGGTCGTCGACCCGGCTCGAATCGAGCAGGATGCCGAGCAATTGGAACGGTGGGTGGAACGGGCGCAGGAGCACCAGATCCGGCCCTGGCTGGGCACGGCTTCGGAGGAAGCTCATCGGCTCTTCCGGGAAGCATTGGCCGACCGGCTCGAAGGCGCCGAGAACGAGGAAGAGCCCACGAGAGGAGTCGGGGTCGATCAACGGGTGGCCATGGCGATCGGTACGGCGATGCACACTGTGCTCGAGCGATTCGACCACGAGGCGGAGGATTCGGAAGACGAGTTTGCCCTCAGACTGGATGAGGCCTTGTTGTGGCTGAAGGCCGCTCTTGCCCGGGAGGACTCCAGGGAACGCGCCAAGGCACGACTCGAGGTCCTCGGTGAACGATTCCGGGGAGGGGCGCTGTGGCCGCGATTCCTGGGGCTCGACAAGTCGATCCTGGCCCGGGAACTTCCGCTGGTGGCAGCCCCTGGATCGGGAGGCGCCGTCGGCGCCGTCACGGGCGCAATCGACCTGGTCTACCGAGATCCAGTCACCGGCGAGATCGTCGTTGCCGACTACAAGACCGACAGGCTCGAGAGCGATGATGATATCCAAGACCGAGCTGCCGTCTACCAACCCCAGTTGCAGGTCTATGCCGATGCCCTCCAGGAGGCGATGAACCTCGATGTGGCGCCCCGAAAGGAGCTGTGGTTCCTCTGGAGTGGGGTGGTAGTTGGCTGATTGGGTTGGGGTTGGTGAAGACCCTGCACCGGCCCCGGACGCTCAATTTTTCTCCTCTTTTCGGAGCGCGGACGTCCATCCGCATTGTGCCGATGGATCGTGTCGGTAGCGAGGCTTCGACTGGGCCAGGGTGTGCTGTTGCGGACCTGGAGGTCCGCGCTCCATCAAGGCGGTCGAGAGCTTATGGTGCAACGAGAAGACCAGCAACAGTGACAGACAGTGTCCCTTTTTCTGGTCCGA
>JBDLIO010000445.1:0-3401 GCA_039714865.1 Acidobacteriota bacterium
TGGGGGTTTGATGGACAAGAAACACATTCTGGTTGTTGATGATGACGCCGGGATTCGCCTGACGATCAAGAAGTTCCTCGAATTTTCGAAGATCGCTCATTTTGAGATCGTGCAAGCTGCGGATGGCAGCGAAGCGCTGAAGGCCGTCCAGGAATTCGGGCGCTTTGACCTGATTCTGCTCGATATCGAGATGCCTGACATGGACGGGTTCGAGGTCTGCCGGACAATTCGGGAAGTCGACACATCGGTGCCGATAGTTTTTGTGACCGCTCACGCGGATCTGGGACACCGTGTCCAGGGGCGAGAGGCCGGAGGGGATAGTTTTCTTGCCAAACCCGTCCGGGAGGCCGCCCTGCTGTCTTTGGTCAAGCTCTTTTTGAATGCGTCACGGAACCGTTAAGCGTGTGTGTCGCATTGGCCCTTGAGGTCGGGCCCTTAAACTGGATGGCGATGAGGGGCCAATACGCCCCACCCGCTTAACGGTAGGTGCGCTTCGCGCAAAGGGTTTTTAATCAACCTGATGCGCGCAGCGCATTACCAGAAATCTGGTGGGCAGAGGCCACGGCTGTTTTGAATCTCCAGATTGGCCTCAGGGCCTGTGTCCGTCAAATTTCTACGGGTACAACCTGTTGATCATCCTCGGGTAGGGAATGGACTCTCGCAGATGGGGAATCCCGCACATCCATGAAACGAACCGCTCGAGACCCATGCCGAATCCCGAGTGGGGGAACGAGCCGTAGGTGCGCACGTCGAGGTACCACTTGAAGGCGTCCCGTGGCAGACCGTGGGTCTCGATCTGGCGTTCCAGGTGTTCGAGGCTTGCAGAGCGTTCCGAACCGCCGATGATCTCGCCGTAGCCCTCGGGCGCCAGCACGTCGACCGCCAGTGCCCGGGTTGGATCGCTCGGATCGGGCTGCATGTAGAAGGCCTTGATGGCGGCAGGGTAGCGGGTGACCAGGACCGGCCGGTCGTGGAGTCCGGCAAGGATGGTCTCGTGCTCGGCGCCGAAATCCTCGCCGAACTCGATCTCCTGGCCCAGGTTTTGGAGGGTCTTGACGGCGTCACCGTAGTCGACGCGGGGGAAAGGCCCTCGGGTGGCAGGCTCCAGCTTTGAGACGTCGCGCTCCAGCCGTTCGAGATCAACCGCGCATCGATCCAGGATTCGGGAGATGACGCTGGAGAGAAAGTCCTCGCAGAGATCGAGAAGGCCGTCGAACTGCATCCAGGCGACCTCGGGCTCGACCATCCAGAATTCGGTCAGGTGCCGGCGGGTCTTGGATTTTTCCGCCCGGAAGGTCGGGCCGAAGCAGTAGACCTTGCCCAGGGCTGCGACCGCAGGTTCGAGGTAGAGCTGGCCGGACTGGGAGAGGTAGGCCGGTTCGCCGAAGTAATCGGTCTCGAACAGGGTCGAGGTTCCCTCACACGCGGCCGGCGTCAGAATCGGAGAGTCGATCAGGGTGTAGGCCCGCTTCTGGAAGAAATCCCGGATGGCGAACTGCACCTCGGAGCGAACCCGCATGATGGCGTGCTGGCGCTTGGAGCGAAGCCAGAGGTGGCGGTGGTTGAGCAGGAAGTCAACGCCGTGGTCCTTCTTGCCGATTGGGAATTCAGGGGATAACTGCAGGATCTTCAGTCCGTCGGCCTTGAGTTCGTAGCCTCCCGGCGCCCTTTCGTCTGCGACCAACGTTCCGGAGATCTCGATCGAACTCTCCTGGGTCAGTTCAACGGCCTTCTCCCAGACTTCTTCGTCGACCTCCGGCCGGAAGACGATGCACTGCAGGTAGCCGAAGCCGTCGCGCAAGATAATGAAGCGGAGCTTGCCCTTCTTCCGCCAGTTGTAGACCCAACCGCGAAGGGTGACTTTTTGGTCGACGTGGTCGGCAAGATCGGCAATTGTGATGACGGGGCGGGACATACGAGCCTCCTGTTAAGCTCAGAATTGTAACCCAAACCCGGAGGGGTCGGGACCGGAACGCTCAACGCTCAACGTCCAACGTCCAACATTGAAGTAGAAAACACCTCGGATCCTCCCCCGTGTCGTCCACGGTCTTTGCAACTTCCTCTTGTGCATTCCCGCTTGGACGCGGGGGTGCCGGTTGGTGGAAGGGCCCCATTCGACGCGCGACATTCGACGTTGAGCGTTGAACGTTGAGCGTTGGACGTTCAATCCCCTTGGGTCGTCTGGCCGGCGAGTACTGATTGACAACCCCTGAGCGACTCGGCGGCGGAAAAAATCAGTGCCGACGAAATGAGTTTGCAGTCGAGTTTGTTGGTCAAAGTGTCAAGGGCGTAAGTTCGGGCCGTGGGGGTCCGGCACCCGAAGCAAATGAAGACAACAAAAGATATAGAGGAGAAAACCATGGCAACTACCGCATTCAAGGGAACACCCGTCAATACCAACTCAGACCTCCCGGCCGTCGGATCGAAGGCGCCGGCCTTTTCCCTGACCGCAGGCGATCTCAGCGCAGCCACCCTGGAGACCTTCGCCGGCAAGAAGAAGGTGCTCAACATCGTGCCCAGCCTGGACACCCCGGTCTGCGCCGCCTCGGCACGGCACTTCAATCAAGACGTCGCTTCGATGGACAACACCGTCGTCCTGGTCATCTCGTTCGATCTGCCGTTCGCGCAGGGCCGTTTTTGTTCCACCGAAGGCCTCGAGGATGTCGTGCCGCTTTCGCTGATGCGCAGCCGCAACTTCGCCAAGGATTACGGTGTGCTGCTGGTTGACGGTCCCCTGGCCGGCATCTGCGCCCGGGCCGTCGTCATCGTGGACGAAGACGACACCGTCATCTATTCGCAGCTGGTCTCGGAGATCACCGAGGAGCCGGACTATGCCGCGGTGATGGCTGTGGTGAAGTAGCAGCAATTCGTCGATAAATTGCATGGGCTCCTTCGGGGCCGGCTGGACCTCTAGGCTTGATAGACTGATCGCCCGGCAATGAGTTGACAGCCCGGTGGAGAGTGCTTTGAATCTACGGCCTACAAAGAGCGAATTTCTGGAACTGGCACGGCGTCATGACGTCGTGCCGGTGATCCATCAGTTGACCTCGGACACCGTGACGCCGTTCACGGTGTTTTCACAGCTGTCGAAGACCGGGCGGAATCCGTTCTTATTGGAGAGTGTCGAGGGCGGCGAAAGGGTGGCCCGGTACTCCTTCATCGGGGCGGACCCCTGGCGAATCCTCGAAATCCGTGGCGGAGTGGCCTTTGTTGACGGTGTGCCCCAGGAGGGTGATCCGATCGACATCTTGCGCTCCCAAACCGAGGCGGGTTCGGTGGCGCCGGTTGAGGATGTTCCGCCCTTTGGTGGGGGTGCTGTGGGTCATGTCGGCTATGACGCCATTCGCCTCGTCGAGGATATTCCGGATTCAGGCCGAGACGAGACCGGCCTTCCGGAGGCT
>JBDLIO010000446.1:0-3399 GCA_039714865.1 Acidobacteriota bacterium
CGACCTTGCGTCTGTCGATGCGGCGGCCGACGGCGCGCTCGATGGCGGCCAGTTCTTTGCTCTCTCCAGGTGACGCAAAGGTCAGGGCGTCGCCGGTTTGAGAGGCTCGTGCGGTGCGCCCGACCCGGTGGATGTAGTCCTCGGCCTGGGCGGGTACGTCAAAGTTGATGACGTGGGGCAGGGCCTCGATGTCGATGCCGCGGGCGGCGATGTCGGTGGCCACCAGCACCTGAAGCCGGCCGTCCTTGAAGGCCTTGAGGGCCGCCTGACGTTGCGGCTGGCTGCGGTTGCCGTGGATACGGTCACAGGCGATCCCGTTCTTGCCGAGGAATTCGGCAAGGCGGTTGGCTCTGTGCTTGGTGCGGGTGAACACCAGCGCGGTCTGGATCCTCTCGGAACGGAGCAGGGTCAGCAACAGCTTGGTTTTCAAGTTCTGCTGCACCGGCAGGATCGTCTGTTTGACGCCGGTGGCAGGCGCCGACGGGCGCTCGACATCGAGGCGGACCGGGTTTTCGAGCAACTCGCGGCTCAGGGTGACGATCGGTGCCGGCATGGTTGCCGAAAAGAGCAATGTCTGACGCCGTTTTGGCAACTGACGCAGGATGCGCCGCACGTCGGGCAGGAAGCCCATGTCAAGCATGCGGTCGGCCTCGTCGAGGACCAGAACCTCGAGGTTGTCGAAGCTGAGCCAGGGCTGCTGCATATGGTCGAGCAAACGGCCCGGGGTGGCAACGACGACGTTGACTCCGGCGCGCAGGGCGCGCTCCTGGGGCGCCGGCTTGACGCCACCAAAGACGGTGGTGGCCGTGATGCCCGTGTGGCGTCCCAGGGCCTCGAGGTGCTCGTGCACCTGAATGGCCAGCTCTCGGGTTGGCGTTACGATCAGGGCGCGAATTCCCTTGCGGGGACCGCCCTTCATCAAGCGGTCGAGAATAGGCAGGGCGAAGGCGGCGGTCTTGCCGCTGCCGGTCATGGCGCAGGCGATGACGTCGCGGCCGTCAAGGCCCGGAGGTATGGCGGCACTCTGAATAGGTGTGGGCTCCGAAAAGCCGAGGTCGGAGATCGCACGTTCGAGCGCGCGATCCAGTTTGAGGTCGTTGAATTTCATGGTTTTCCTTCTCAAGGTGCAAAACCCAAGGCGGGTTTACATCAAGTGTTTTCCGGCTGAATTGTGAACGGGAGACTTGCCGGTGAGGCTGCCGTCCGGGTCCGGACGGACCCTGCGGTTTGTGGTCTTTTGCAGCCAGACGTGTTCGTCTTTCGCCACATAAGATGAGACAATCTCTCATGAAATTGAAAAGATTGCAACTCTTTTCATGTAGTTCGGCGCTTTCCAAAGCGCAGCATGCCCTCGAGGATCGTCCGAACGACCCACGGTTGGCAAAAGGTGAATTGCGGTCGGATTGGGCTGCTTGCACACTTGTCCAGAGACCTCACAAGGCCTATATTGTCTCTATCTGAGACCGGGGGGGGAGCTATGGCCGACCGAACCGTTCTGGACCTGTATCGGCACGATGTCGAGGCCCCGCGCGACGATCACTACTGCCACTGGACGCCCCAGGGACGGCGGGGCCTCTCTACCGCAGAGTTTTTCGGACAAACCGCCGCTCTTGCGGACAACCTGGCGAAGCTCGGGGTCGGCTCGGGTGATCGGGTGATGCTGCTCTCGGATGACCGGCCCGAATGGCACATCACGGATCTTGCGGTGCTGGACCTCGGGGCTGTGGACGTACCGGTCTACCCGACGTTGACGCCCGACCAGATCGCCTACCAGGTGATCGACTCCGGGGCCAAGGTTGCGGTTTTCGAAAATGCGGAGCAGATGGACAAGCTGCTGCAGGTCCAAAAGCGATGCCCGGACCTCGTGCACCTGGTCCAGATCGAGGGGGACCGTAAAGACGGCGTCCTGAGCCTGGAGGAGCTTGTAACCGGAGGCGACGGCAAGACCGAAGACCGGTTTTGGGACCGCGCAGCGGCGATCGACGAGAAGAGAGTCATGACGATCATCTACACCTCCGGCACCACCGGCGAGCCGAAGGGCGTCATGCTGAGCCACGACAACCTGGTCCAGAACGTGCTGTTCACCTTTCAACGCCTGCAGGGGGACCGGGACGATCTCGCGCTTGAGTTCCTGCCCCTGTGCCACGTCGCAGAGCGGATGGGTGGATACAGCTACATGTTGAACGCCACCTCCAAGGCCTACTGCTCGGTCGGCCATGCTGCCGAGCTGATCGCCAAGATCCGGCCGAATCTGTTCATTGCTGTTCCGAGGGTGTACGAGAAGGTCTACCAGCGCATCCACGAAAGGGTCGAAGGCTCTTCGGCATTGAAACAATCACTGTTTCACTGGGCGGTCGGAGTGGGACGTGAAGCGGCGGTGCAGCGCCTTGAGGGGCGGGAGGTCGGCGGGTTGGCGGCGGTGCGCCTCGCGCTGTCCGACCGCCTGGTGCTGTCCAAAATCCGTGCCGGGTTCGGCGGACGGTTACGATTCTGCATTACCGGCGCCGCGGAGACTCCCGGTTACGTCTCCGAGTTCTTTCACGCGATCGGTATCCCAATGACGGAGGCCTACGGTCTGACCGAGACCTCTCCCTGCATCGCGATCGGTGGGCTCGGTCCCGGCGAACTTCGCCTGGGCAAGGTCGGCCGGGTCCTGGACAATCTCGAGGTGAAACTCGCCGCAGACGGTGAACTGCTGGTGAAGGGACCGAGCGTCATGTCCGGGTACTGGAACAATCCGGAGCGAACCGCCAAAGCCTTCGACGAAGATGGGTTTTTCCAAACCGGGGACATCGCGGAAATCGACAAGGATGGATTCATCAGCATCGTTGACCGGAAAAAGGACCTGATCGTCACATCAGGGGGGAAGAACGTCGCGCCCCAGCCGATCGAAAGCCGGCTCAATGAGTCGATGCTGGTCGATGCGGCGGTCCTGATTGGTGATTGTCGGCCATACGTTGTGGCGCTTTTTTCTCCCAATACTGACGAACTCCGGCGTTGCGTGGAGGCGGCCGGTGCGGGCAATCTGGAACTCGAAGAGTTGGCGAACCATCCTGCCGTGGTGGAGGCATACCAAAAGGTCGTTGACCGTCTCAACGGCTCGCTTGCGCGCTTCGAGCAGGTCAGACGGTTCCGGGTGTTGCCGGTGGTACTGTCGATAGAAGGCGGGCATCTCACTCCGACCCTCAAGGTGAAGCGCCGGGTGGTCGAGACCGAGTTTTCGAGCCTGATCGATGGAATGTACTCCGAGTGATGCATCTTCACAGGTGACGCCGATCGAGTTGGGGTAGTACACGAGCAGGTTGCGATCCTCGGGTATTACGCTGAACCGCCCAATGGATTCTCCGATGATGTGGCGCAGGTTCCGCATGCGCAGGCCGACGTGAATGCCGTATTCAC
>JBDLIO010000447.1:0-3399 GCA_039714865.1 Acidobacteriota bacterium
CACGGGCTCAGTGGGCAGCTCCCACAACGAGGTCCGGAGGGCGTGCACACCGTGGCGCCCAACTCCATCAGCGCCTCGTTGACAACGCCAGGATGGTGCCCGGGAAACAGTTGCTCTACCCACGCCTTCATGTGGGTCCTGGCGCCGATGGTCCTGGGATCCCCTTCAAAGGCCGTCACTCTCGCCACGACCCGCTGCACGTTGCCGTCAAGAACCGGCGCCTCCAGGCCGAACGCCAAGGAACCGACCGCCGCAGCGGTGTAGTCTCCGATCCCGGGAAGACCCCGCAGGGCTTCGATATTTTCAGGCAACCGATCCCTGCCCGATCCAACGACCTCACGAGCCAGGCGGTGGAGCATTCGAGCCCGCCGGTAGTAACCGAGGCCCGACCAGAGGGCCAGAACGTCGTCTTCAGACGCCGCGGAAAGCGCCTCGAGGTCCGGCCATCGCCTGACGAACTCCACGAAACGCGGGGCTACCCGATCGACCTGAGTCTGCTGGAGCATGATCTCGCTGATGAGCGTGCGATATGCGTCTCTGGGTTCAGTCCTCCACGGCAGGGATCGAGCATGTTCGCCAAACCACTCGACCAACGCGCACGAAATCGTCATCGGGACATTATGGCAAATATGCCGGGAAGCTGGGAGGCAGGACGGGACGAACGCTCAACGTCCAACGTCCAACGTTCAACTTTGAAGGTCGCGCCCTTGGTCGGACAAAAATGGAACGGTAGCAGTCGATGCTTGGGCGTGAAATCTGTCCTTTCCGCCCCGACACCAGAACCGAAGCCCCCAGCATCGAACACCGGCCTCCGGAAAACCGGTGATCAAGCCCGCGAACTTCGACGTTGGGCGTTGGACGTTGAGCGTTGGACGTTCCGCCCTTCACCCCCAAGCCTCCTGGCATCCCAGCTTCCCAGCCTTGGTTCGTGTAACCTCATACGCGAAACACGCGAAGGAGCAGCTGTGGCCCGAAAAGATGACGAACAGCAACTGGTCGATCTCATGACCCGCTATCAGCAGGGTGACGCCGAGGCCTTTACCGGCCTGTACCAGGCGCTCAAGGGACCTCTCCAGCGCTATCTCTGGACCTTCGTCCGAAATACAACGACCACGGAGGACCTGGCCCAGGAGGCATTCCTGCAGATTCACCGGGCCCGCCACACCTACGCGTCACCAAGACCGGTTCGGCCCTGGGTCTATGCGATCTCGCGGCATGTCGCGCTGATGCATCTCAGGTCCAGGAGACGTCGCAAAGAAAGCCTGCCGATCGAGGATCTCCCGGAAGTTCCGGTACCGCCGGAGATGGCACGCATCGGAGACGCGGCGACTGTCTTCACACTGATGGCCCAACTCCCACAGGCGGGCCAGGAGGTCCTGATGCTGCACCATCTGCTGGGCCTGAGTTTTCAAGAGGTCGGTGACATCCTGGGCGTGGCGCCCGGCACCGCCAAGGTACGCGCCCACCGAGCCCTGAAGACGCTGAGAGAAATGGTCACACAAGAAGGAGGATCCGATGTCGGCGCCACCCGTTCCTGAAGAACTGACCAAGGCCGTCATGGACGACCTCCAGCCGGTCACTCCCCTCGCTCCGGTTTGGCGGCGGACACTGTGGGTACTGGCGGTCTCGGCCCTGGTCTTTGCGGCGGCCGTCCTGGGCCTCGGCCTTCGATCCGATCTCCAAGACATCCCCACATGGCTCGGCTGGGGCTGCTCGATCATCGAATTTCTGGCGGCTGCCCTTCTCCTCGGCCTGGCCCTGCGGGAGTCCATCCCCGGGCGCAGCCTCCCGCTTGGCAGTGTGCTGACGGTCTTGGCCGCCTGCATCATCTATCAACTGACTGTCGGATATATCACCTGGCGTTTCAGCTCCGGGCTCCCCTGGGAGGACCACCCGCTCGCCCACGGCATGAGCTGTATGGTGTCGGACACGATGCTGGCCCTTCCGACCCTCCTGGTCACCGTCTGGCTGATTGTCAGAGCATACCCGACGCGCGCATGGATGGCCGGCATGTTGGGCGGCGCCGGCGCGGCTATCGCCTCGGACGCCATCACCCACTTGCAATGCCCGGTTTCCGATATGCGACACGTCCTGGTGTGGCACACAGGCGCAGTCATCTTTATCTCTGCAGCCGGCGCCCTCATCGGATTGTTTTGGGGTCGCTGGAGAGCTTGATCAACTCCGCTATACTGGGTCGGTACTCCGGTGAGATCAGGAGGTCCCAGATGGCTCCAGACGGCAGCGCCGGTAACATCCGGCAGTTGGACGGCCTCAGGCGGCGGATCGAAGAGCTGGAGAAGGACTGCTCCCGGCTGAGGGAACAGCACAGGACGGATCCCTATCGCGAGCTGTTCGAGCGATCCGCCGATGCGATCTTGATCATCAAGGGCGGTCAGTTCGTCGATTGCAACCAGGCGACTGTCGACATGCTGCGTTTCGACAGCTACGACCAGGTGCTCCAGACCCATCCCTCGGAACTCTCACCACCAACCCAGCCTGACGGCCGGGACTCCCGAGAAAAGGCCGACGAGATGATCGCGTTGGCCTTCGAGCGCGGGAACCACCGCTTTGAATGGGACCACCGGCGCGCCGACGGCGAGATATTCCCGGTCGAAGTTCTGCTGACTGTGGCCGGAGAAGATGACGAGAAAATCCTCCACACCGTATGGCGGGACATCACCGAGCGAAAACAACTTGAGGAGCAGTTGCTCCAGGCCCAGAAGATGGATGCGGTCGGTCAACTTGCCGGCGGCATCGCTCACGATTTCAATAACCTCCTGGTCGCCATCATCGGCCATAGCGATCTTCTGGAATCCGGTCTCGAGGACCGAATGGACCTTCTCGCCCGGGTACATCAGATCCAGCAAGCAGCAACGCGGGCGGCATCCCTGGTGCGTCAGTTGTTGGCCTTTTCGAGGAAACAGCGAGTCCACCAGCGAGTCATTGACCTCAATGCTCTTCTACTCGACCTCGAACAACTCTTGCGCCGCCTGATCGGCGAAGACGTTCGGCTGACTGTCGTCCCGGCCGCCGAGGCAATGCCTGTCAATGTCGATCCCGGTCAGATGGAGCAGGTGATCGTCAACCTCGTGACCAACGCCCGCGACGCCATGCCCGAGGGCGGCACCATTGAGGTGATGATCGAGCCCGTCACCCTGACCGAGACGCCACCGGGAGCCTCCATGCCCATCGAGCCCGGCCGTTTCGCTCTGCTGTCGGTCCGAGACACGGGCACCGGAATGGACGAGGAGACGATCAGCCGAGCCTTTGAGCCGTTTTTTACGACCAAGGAGATCGGCAGGGGGACAGGGCTCGGCCTTTCAACCGTCTACGGCATCATCCGTCAAGACCACGGCGCCGTGACTATTTCCAGCCTTCAAAATCAAGGGACCACGCTCA
>JBDLIO010000448.1:0-3398 GCA_039714865.1 Acidobacteriota bacterium
CACTCGTAGACAAGGGTTGTTCTACACCGCAGACGGAGGAAATACTTGGGCGGAGGTCTTGAGCCATGAGGTGTTTCCGTGCGCCTTTTGGGGTCCCAGTCCGTGGTCTTTTCCACCGCCTGACTGCTGGTCCTGGGGCGAGATTCTAAGGCAACCGAACGGTGGACTGATCGTGGGTGGCGGATGCGGCACCTACGTCAGTTTCGATCGTGGCGCCACGTGGCAGGAAGCCGGCGACCAGGATTTGTGGCCTCTCGGCCATTCGAGTGATGATCGGCTCTGGTACGTCCACGATATCCTTGGTCAATTCTTGCGAGGAGACGGTCAGGATGCGAACTGGCAGGCATGCGGCGAACTGCCCTATGCGCCCTACCCAGAGCGGCTGGTCCAGGCAGTCGTCTTCCACGATTCTGAGCCCGACGTGGCCCTTGTCGGCAGGTATGGAGGGGATGCGTTCAGAACCGAGGACGGATGTCAGAGTTGGACCCAGACCGGTGCAGCGTTCGCTGAGTGCCGCATCTACTGGTTAGGCGCCGATCCTGAAAGACCTGGGAGGTATCTGGTTTCCAGCAGTTGTGGGCTGTGGGAGAGCACCGACCAGGCGCTCACCTGGCGGGAGATTGATATTTCCCAGATGACGTTTCGGGAACTGCTCTTTGACCCCAACCGTCCTGATGTGGTCTATGCCGTGAGCTATTACGACGGAATTCACGTCAGCACGGATCGTGGTGTCAGTTGGAGACTCTTGGGGCATGCCCCGGACGAGACGCTGACCGTGGATATTGCGCTTGATCCCGACGGTTCCGCGTTGTTTATTGCCGTTTATGGTGACGGTGTGTATCGGTTGACGTTGCCCTCGCGGTTCGATCGCGTGCGTGAAACCAGTCCGCAGTAGAACGCGGCCATTCTGAGAGCTGACAGCTGAGAGCTGAGAGCTGAGAGCTGACAGCTGAGAGCTGACAGCTGACAGCTCCTAAGGTATCGCCAACACCTGCCCCGGGTAGATCGTGCTGCGCGAGCTGAGACCGTTGGAGCGCAACAGGGCCGACAGGGACACGCCTTGGCGGGAGGCGATGCCCCCGGGCGTGTCACCCTTTTTGACGGTGTAGCGCTTGAGGTCCGAACGAGAGCCTGCGGCGACCTTGAGCTTCTTTCCGGGGTGGATGGTATTGGATTTGAGGTTGTTGTCTCGGCGAATGCGGTCGACCGTCGTTCTGTACGCCCGTGCAATCGAATAGAGGGAGTCGCCCCGACGCACGGTGTGGGTCCCGGACACCGGGTTGAAGGACGCTGCCGAGGCGATCACGCCACCCTTGGAGGTTGGTACCTTGAGCCGTTGTCCCGGCCAGATCCTATTGGCCGAACGCAGGTTGTTTGATCGCATGATGGCGTTGATCGAGGTGCCGTAGCGCCGGGCGATGTGGGACAGGGTCTCACCGCGGCGAACGCGGTGGGTCGCATAGGCCGGCTGGGGAGGACTCCACACCGGGATGGCCTCGACCGCTGCGAGGATTGTGGTCTCCTGGTCAACAGGGACCTTCAGCTGATAGGACCCCTTGGGTGTTGCACCGCGGCGCAGTTCCGAGTTGAGGGCCTGGAGCGAACCCTTGGACAGGCCGAGCTTTGCGTCCAGGGTTTCCAGTTTGAGAGCCTTGTCGATCTGGATGTGGGTCCAATCGGGAAGGGGCGCCGAGGGCGCCGGAAGATCCATGCCGTATTTCGCCGGATTTTCGACGATCATCAGGGTGGCGATGAAACGCGGAACGTAGCGGCGAGTCTCTCTCGGCAATCGGGAGTAGAGGTCCCAGAAATCCATGTACTGGTTGGGGTTGCTTCGTTGTAGCCGTGCCACCCTGCCTTCACCGCAGTTGTAGGCGGCAAGAGCCTTGGGCCAGTCTCCGAACATGTCGTGCAGTTCCGTCAGGTAGGCGATGGCGGCGTCGGTGCTTTTTTCCGGATCCATGCGCTCATCGATCCAGTAGTCCCTCTTCAAGCCGTAGCGCTGGCCGGTGGAGGAGATGAACTGCCACGGACCGACGGCGGAGGCTCTGGAGTAGGCCTTGACCTTGTAGCCGCTCTCAACCAAGGGCAACCACGAAAGCTGGCTGGGAAGACCGGCTTCGGCCAGCTTCTCCAACATCATCGCCCGGTACAGACCCGATCGGCGATAGCTTTCGATGAAGAATGTGCGCTCACCGTTGGTGAAGCTCTTGAGTTCCCGCTGAACCTCGGCGTTGTCGACCATCTGAATCTCCAGGTCGAAGGAGGTCGCGGGGCCGGCGGCAACTCTCTGTGAGTCGTAGGTGCGCACGATCAGATCGGCAATCAACCGGCGGATGTCCTGCTTGCCCTGAAGGTAGGCGCCGTCGTGATTGGAGGGAAGTTCGAGCATCAGTTCGTAGGCGCCGTCCAGCGCGGCAATGGCATCGTCGACGTCGCCTTGATCGAGGAATTCACTGGCTGATTGACAGAGATCGAGGGCCTCCTGTTGGGTGACCTCGGGGTCGGCCGGCTCGGCCGGTTCAGGGCTTTCGACCTGCTGTGGTTCTTCGATTTCGGCCTCGGCTGAGTTTTTCTCCTCAGTCGGCTGGACTTCGGGGACCGCGGTCGGAACGGGTGTCGGGACCGGAGTCGGCGTCGGGTCCTGCGTTGCAGCAGTTGTCTGACAGCCGCTGAGACCGAAGAGAGCAACGGTGAAGATCAACACGAAGGCAGAAGGGAAGCGTTTGTAAATCAGCAAAATAGGTCCTCACGGGGTTGTTGGTCGCTCGAATGCGCCGGGGGAATAATACCTGAAGTTTGAGGCACATCAATAGATCCGATGTGATGATGGTCACGAGGCAACTCGTCGGACGAATTTTTGTGTGGCCTTTGATCCAACCCGGCGGAGCCGGAACCAAAAAGCGACAGGCCGGCCCGCCGGGTAGCTATCAGCTATCAGTTATCAGCTATCAGCAGGACAGCACGCTCAATCAGGGCTGATCGGATCCAAAGGTCCAGTGCCTCGCGAAGCGATCGATACCGATGGCATGGCGAACACGGGCTGACAGCTGAGAGCCGACAGCTGACAGCGCGACTTATCCTAAGGTTTGCTTCGAATTTTCGAAGCAGTTCGTGGATAAGTCGCTATAGGGAGTGCCCCAAGGTCTCCCCGGTTCTGACCAGTATTTCCATGCCCTTGGCGCTGTGATCGATCAGATCCTGGTCGATCCTGAATCGGCCGGGGCCGAATACCAGAACCAGGGTGGAGGCGCCGTAACGAAAATAGCCCTTTTCGTCCATCTTTCGAAATGGCCCCCTGCCGTGGGTGTCGACGATGCCGCCGACCCCGAAGGCGCCGACCTCGACGAAGGCTGCAGGGCCGAAGGTGTCGAGGTCCAGACGGGTGACGACTCGAC
>JBDLIO010000449.1:0-3392 GCA_039714865.1 Acidobacteriota bacterium
TCGAGCTGCAGCGCCAGATGCAGGAGATTGAAAGGCGCCATACGGAGGAGATCGAAAAGCTGAAAGATGAAATCCTCGCCCTTCGCGGCGAAAGCGCGGCCGTTGCCGTGACCGAGGAGGATGACCTCGCGGCTCTCCGCCGGCTCGCCGAACTCGAGGCGGCCAAGGCCGAGGAGCCGACGACGGGAGAGGGGGAGGACACCTTCACTGCGAAGGGCCTGAGTCTGCAGGCCCTCAACCCGGAGTTCAGCGTCACCGGCGACTTCCTCGCCACCTACAGACATCAGGAAGGATCCCGCCGGCGCACGGACTTCAACTTCCGCTCACTCGGCCTGCACTTCGAGAGCTACCTTGACCCCTACACTCATTTCAAGGCGGCAGTTCCTGTTACCACCGGCGGCGCCGAACTCGGTGAGGCCTACATGACCCGCTACGCCCTGCTCAACGGCTTCAACCTCACCTTCGGCAAGTTCCGACAGCAGTTCGGAGTGGTCAACCGTTGGCACAAACACGCCCTCGACCAGACCGACTTCCCGCTGGCCCTGAGACAGATCTTCGGCGAGGGCGGCCTGAACCAGACCGGCCTGTCCTTCGACTGGGTGCTGCCCCCTCTCTGGGGCGCGTCCCAGGACCTCACGGTCCAGCTCACCAACGGAAAGAACCCGCGCCTCTTCTCCGGAAATACGCTCGGCACTCCCTCTGTGCTCCTCCACTACAAAAACTACCGGGAACTCTCCGAGAACACCTATGCCGAGTTCGGGCTGTCGGGAATCGTCGGCTGGAAGGATGAGTGGACGATCCACCAGAACGGGAGCCCCGGCACAGTGAATGACAGCCTGTCCGCACGAGTCTTTGCGCTGGACTTCAATCTCCTCTGGGAACCCACCGACCGGATGCGCTACCGCAACGTGGTTTGGCGCAGCGAGCTCTACCTGCTCGATCGCGACATCATGGCCCCGGACGGTTCGGGAGAGGACACCATCTCAGCCTGGGGCGCCTTCACCTACCTGCAGTCCAAGCTCAATCGAAAGCTGGAGCTGGGGATCCGGCTGGACTACTACCAACCCGACCAGAAGAACTACGCCGATCTTGGTGGTTTTCTCGCTCCCCACGCGTTCATCGATGACGTTCACTTCTGGCAGGTAACCCCCTACGCTACCTACCAGCAGAGCCCCTTCGTGAGATACCGTCTTGAGTACAGCCGCCTGGAACGGCGCGGGCTCGAAAAACCGGAGGACGCCCTGATCTTCCAGCTGATCTTCGCCGCCGGGCCTCACAAACACGACCGCTACTGAAAACAATGAGAGATGAAATCATGAAATCCATCGTTATCACTATCCTGTTTCTTCCGACCCTTGTCTTCACGCCCCTGCCGGCGACGGCCGAGGGCTCTTCGGCTGCCTCAGAGCCCGTGATCTCGGTCGTTGCCACCCTGCCGGACTACGCCGTCATCTCCGAGGCCATCGGCGGGGAACGCATCGCTGTCCAGACCATCGTACGTGGCGACCAGGACGCCCATTTTATCCGGCCCAAACCCTCTTTCGTCGACATGGTCAAGAACGCCGACGTGCTCATCGCCACAGGGCTGGACCTCGAACTCTGGCTGCCCACGGTGGTAGACAAGTCGGGCAATGCCCGTGTCAGGAGCGGTCAGACCGGTTACGTGGCCGCCTCACGCGGGATGGACCTGTTGGAAATACCCACCAACATCTCCCGATCCGAAGGTGGAGTTCACGTTTACGGCAACCCGCACCTGACCTGCAGCCCCCTGAACATGAAGATCGCCGCACGCAATATCACCGTCGGCCTGACCAAGAATGACCCTGCAGGGAGGGAGTACTACGAGGCGAATCTCAAGACGCTGCTGGAGGAGATCGACAGGCGCCTCTTCGGTCACGAGCTGGTCGAACTGCTCGGAGCGGAGACTCTCACCAGCATGGCCGAGAAGGGAACGCTCATTCCCTTTCTGAAGCAGCAGCAGTTCCGCGGCAAACCCCTTATCGACTCCCTCGGCGGCTGGATGAAGCGCATGCTGCCGCTCCACGGAATGGAGATTGTCACCTACCACAAGAACTGGGTCTACTTCCTGTCACTCTTCTCGTTGGAGGAAGCCGGTACGGTGGAGCCCAAGCCGGGCATTCCCCCTTCGCCGAGACACGTCACCGAACTCGTGGACCTGATGCGCGTACGCAAGATTCGCGTCATCCTCGCCGCCAACTACTTCGACCATCAAAAGATTCTTACCGTTGCGAAGAGGGTCGACGCCATTCCCGTGATCGTCCCACTCTACGTCGGCGGCGAGGAAGGAGTCGATACCATCTTCGCCCTCATGGATCACTGGACCGAGCAGCTGGTGGCGGCCTACGACGCAGTCGGCGGCACGCCCGGCGAATCCCCCGGGGCGCCGTCGGGGTCCGCATCATGAACTCCTCTTCATCCGAGGCGCCGGCAGCATGATCGTCATGACGGAAGCCGTCCGTTTTTTCACGGTCCAGATCTCGCTCCTGGCCATCGTCCTGGTGCTCCACACCTACATGGGCCTGCACGTGATCCGTCGCACCCTGATCTTCTCCGACCTGGTGCTGGACCAGCTCGCCGCCTTCGGCGCCCTGGTAGGGATCGGCCTGGCGATCCGTTACGGGTCGGCAGGCTCGTATGCGATGTCCATGGCAGCGGTCCTGGTGGGCGCCCTGCTGCTCGCGCTGCTCAAGCCGAAGAATCCGATGGTCCCCAGAGAGGCGGTCATCGGAATTCTCTACGCCATGGCCCTGGTGGCCTCTCTCCTGCTCGGCGACAAGCTGGCCGGGGGCGAAGCCTACGTCTGCAAGACACTGGCCGGATCGATGCTCTGGGTCTCCTGGCCTATCGTCGGAGTCACGGCGGCGGTCTACGTGGTTCTGCTGATCTTCCACTACATCTTTCGCCACCGGTTCATTGCCCTGGCCGAGGAGGAGGGCAGCCTGCAGCGCGAAAAACTCTGGGACTTCCTCTTCTTCACCACCCAGGGAATCATCACGGTGCTCATCGTCCCGGTGGCCGGCGTGCTCCTCGCCTATGCCTTCCTGATGATCCCGGCGGGCATCGCGGCCATGTTCACTCGGAGGTGGGGAGTGGCGGTTGCCGTCGGCTGGGGGCTGGGTATGCTGGCCTGCGTCATCGGGCTCTCTCTCTCCTTCTTCCACGATCTGCCCTACGGACCGACTCTGATCCTCTCCCTCGGGACGTTTTTCGCCGCGGCGCTGATCGTCCGCGCCGTGTCAACCCGAGAAAGGGGCTGAGCCATGCTGCATTTCATCCTCCATTTCGTCGAGCTGCTCGGTCTCCCCTTCCTCGCCTGCGTTGTCATGACGGCCATCCTCGGCTACCTGGGCATGCACGTCCTCAGCCGGGAG
>JBDLIO010000450.1:0-3381 GCA_039714865.1 Acidobacteriota bacterium
CCCGCTCGGCAAAACCGGCACTGGCCGCACGAGGCCGAGTTGGCCACGACAACGGCGTCGCCCTCCCGCCATCCGGTGACCCCCGAGCCTACGGCGGCCAGAGTCCCGGTCATCTCGTGACCGAATGGACACGGGGCGGACAGCATGGTTGGATGGCCGCCCCGCCGGTAGACCTTGAGGTCGGTTCCGCATGTCGTTGCGGCTTCCAGGCGCAGGAGGATCTGTCCGGCGGCCGGTTGGGGGATGGGTTCCAGGCGCAACTCGACGTTTTCCGGCCCGAGAAGATAGAGCACTCGGTGGGTCGGCATCACTGTGCTCCATTCGACGGTGCACCGATCAAGATCTTGAGGGCCTGCCGCTGCCGGGCGAGGTCGACTGCGTCTTGCACGAGGTCAAGCGGGATGCTGTGGGTGATCAAAGGCCTGGGGTCCAGTTTGCCGGAGAACAGGAGGTTTGCCACCCGGTCCTGTTCATCGAGGCTGCCGGAGTAGCTGGCGACCACCCGCTGTTCGTTCTTGAAGAGGGGGTTGAGTTCAAATCCCGCCGTCTCCCTTTGGGCGGCATGCGCAAAGAGGACGACGGTTCCACCGGGCCGGAGGGCCGCCAGGGCCGATATCAGGATTTGAGAGCCGCCGACGGTGTCGAATACGGCATCTGCCCCGAGGCCGGCGGTCAGTTCTTTGACGGTTGCCCCGAGCTCTTCGGGTCGACAGCTCATGGTTGCGCCCAGAGTCCCGGCCAAAGCGCGTCGTTCATCAATCGGGTCGGTGACGATGATCCCAAGGTCAGGATGGATCGCCCGCAGGACAACGAGGTGAAGCAGGCCCATGCTTCCGCCGCCGACGACGACCGCACATCCTTCGTCGTCCTGGATTTCGGCCTTGTCGATCCCCCGAAGTACACAGGCGGCCGGTTCCAAAAAGGCTGCCGACTCATCGGGGACATTATCGGGAATGACCCGTGCAGCCTGGCTGACGACCCGTTCCCGAAGGAGGATGAACTCCGAAAAGCCCCCCGGTGACATCAGGTTTTCCTTGAACACCGGGCACAGGGTTCGGCTGCCTCGGCGGCACAGGCCGCACCGGCCGCATGCGACATGGTGGGGCGCCACGATGCGGTCTCCCGGTTTGACAGTGGTGACGTTGTCTCCAACCCGGTGTGCGACCCCCACCAGTTCATGCCCGAGCACGGTACCGGCGGCCTGAGACCGGTTGTCCAACTTGAAGAGGTCCGTACCGCAGAATCCGCACCATACCAACCGGAGAACGACCTCGCCGGAACCCGGGGTCGGTACGGGTCTGTGTTCGAGGCGGAGATTGCCGTCAGCGGTACAGGCTGCAACACGCATGTGGAGGGGCGATTCACTCATTGATGCCTGAGAATATCAGGTCTATCAGAAGCTATCAGCTGTCAGCTTTCAGCTGAGCCTCTTGAAAAACTCTGAGAGTCACGATGCGGGCCAGGAGGCCCGCGCTCCCACATGCAGTCCCAACGGGCTTTCTGTCTCTCTTCTTTGTGCCTTTTTGTGGCCGAACTGATAGCTGACAGCTGATGGCTGAAAGCTCTTCCCTACATCCCGTTGGCCATCATGCCGCGTTCTTCATAGCGTTGCACGATCTCGGGGTTGATGGTCCTGACCTTGCCGATCAGAGCGTGACTTTCGGCCTCATGTCCTGCTTTTCGCAGGACAGTGGCCAGGGCAAGCCTATTCGACAGCTTGAGGAGACCGATTCCGGCGTTCATGTAGGTCAGATGCTCGTCAGCCAGTTCCAGTTCCCTGATCCCGCCCTCGTAATCCTCTTGGAGGGAAAGGCGGACACCGGTCATGTGGTGTGCCATCGGTATGAGCAGCTCCCTGAAGTTCGATTTCTCTTTGGAATCGCCCTTTTCGATCAACTCCTTGACCTTGGTCTCGATCTCCAGAGCCATGTCCCATTTTTCCAGGCGGCAGGCCGCATGGTGGACGTGGATCGTGGCACCGATATCGGAGAGTTTCTCCGGCGGGCAGTCTCCCTCGGCAAGTTTGATGATCTCGGCCCACTCGCGGTCAGTCGCCAGGTGCCAGAAATCGATCGCACACCGGAAACGGGTTGCCGTTTCATCAGAAATTCCCTCTGTCTGAATGCCGCGCTCAATCTTCAGCTCGGCGCCGTCCCAGTCCTCTCTCAGGGCATCGACCATCGCAAGGTGCTCGAAGGCTGCGACGAAGTCCGGTTTCTGGATCAACGCCTGCTCGAAACTGTCCCTGGCCTCGTCGTATCGGCCGAGCACGATGAACAACTCCCCCAGGGAATCGTGGGGATTGGCCTGATCCGGAGCGATGAAGCGGTAGGAGGTGAAATATTCTTCGGCTTCGGCGAAACGACCTTGCATCATTGTGATATAGCCGAGTTGGTTGTAGGCGATCACCCAGTTGGGGCTGATTTCGAGCAGTCGTTTGTTGAGACGCTCGGCTTCGATCAGTTGACCCTGCTGCCAGGTCCCGAGGGCCTTGATATGCAATACGTAGGGGTCATCAGGAAATCGTTCGAGAAAAGCGGCCATTTGACTCTGGGCTTCTTCGAATCGAAGGTCGGTCAGCAGTTGGGCACGCTGGACCATGAACCGTTCGCGAGCCGTCAACCGGCTGAGATCAGCGGCGCCGGCTTCCGTCATCAATTGCGTGGCGTGATCCTCGTCCTCGTACCGGCAGAAATCGGCCATGCGGACTTTGGCGACGACGAAATCCGGGTCGAGTTCCAACGCCCGTTCGAGGTGAGACCTCGCATCTTGGTGGTAGAGTTTTTGGCTGGCCTCCATTGCTGCTTCAAACTCGGCCAGCGCCTCCTTGGAATCGGTTGTCCATTCTGAACTCTGCGGCAGAGCCAGGATGCCGGCCCCTGCGACGACGGTCGCCACTGCGATCAGGACAAGTAGGCTTTTCCGAGTCATGAGACCTCCCGTTTGCACACGAACAACGGAGAACCCGAGGGTTCTCATAGGGGGTTACGGGCTGAAAGGCATGAGGTTTCATTGGCCGCGTCGGTGACAGTGGACCGGAACGTCGAACGTCCAACGTTCAACTTTGAAGTACGCGTTTGCAGTTGCCGGCTGTCTGGATGCTGACGCTCGGTGCCGCCGGCGTCGTGGTTCTGCGAGCTCAACCAAGGGTGTTCTTCGTTCCTTGAGCTTCGACCGGTGGCGCTCCACCGATCTCAGTCCTTGGGCGCGGGGTTCGACGTTGGACGTTGCACGTTGCACGTTGAACGTTCTTCAGGCCGCAGCGCCTCTGCTCTTTTGACCAGCAACCGAGTCTTGTGGTCCGTCGGCCAGGACGTTGCCATCAGGATGCCCGACAGGATGAAAAATGCCAGGCCGAGGCCTGGTCCTGCACCCCATACG
>JBDLIO010000451.1:0-3378 GCA_039714865.1 Acidobacteriota bacterium
GGAGGGCTTCTTCGCCACCCACATCAAGGGCGACACTGCGGTGGTTGAACTCTTCACTACCGGCGAGTCCGGCGGCTGGGGCTATGACATCGACAAGTTCGGCCGCGGCTACAGTGACGAGGAGATCCGCTGGTTTTGGAGCATGGGGATGGGTGAGGAGATGAACCTCGCCAGGCCGGCGGAAGATACGGAGTCGTTGTGCGGCACCGACGACACCGACGAGGCCAAGTGCTACCAGGATGCTGAACCGGAGGTCTACGAATCGGCCCGCGCTGTGGTTCGGTTGCTGCTGAATGGAAGCGCCCACTGCACCGGCTGGTTGGTGGGCAGCGCCGGCCACGTCATGACCAACGAGCACTGCATCGGCTCGCAGTCGCAGCTCGGCAGCATCGATTTCGAATTCATGGCCGAAGGACCTGACTGTGCCACCAACTGTGCCAGCTCGCTGGCGTGTCCGGGCACTATCGAGGCCTCGGGCGGAACCCTTGTCGCCGTCGATGCAGCCCTCGATTATTCGTTGGTTCTTCCTGATACCGCGACGGGCACCGGCACCGACCTGGCGGCCACCTACGGATATATGAAGCTGCGTCAGGGCGGTGCGGTTCTTGACGAGCGCGTCTACCATCCGCAGCACCCTGCCGGCTGGGGCAAGCGGATTGCGGTGTTCTCGACCTACCCGGCGGACGTCACGATGGGCGGCTACTGTTACGCCTCGAGCCTGGACGAGCCTCCGTGCAGCGGCGGGCCAGGCGACATCGGCTACTGGACCGATACCCAGGGAGGGTCGTCCGGATCGCCGGTGCTTGCCTACTCGGATCACAAGGTTGTGGCACTCCACCACTGCCGGGGTTCGAACTACTGCACATCCGGCAATCCGGATACGGACGACCGCAACCGCGGGGTGCCGATTGACGCCGTCATCGCCAGCCTTGGACCACTGGTGCCGCCAGGCGCGCTGTGCGACCCCTACACCGGCCCAGCGACCTTGACCGCGAATGTTCCCGGTGACAACCAGGTCGATCTGGAATGGGGAGTGGTATCTGGTTCGGGCATCACCTACACCGTCAAACGAGCGGTCGGCGCCTGTCCGCAGGCGGATTATGAAGAGATCGCCTCCGGTGTGACCGGTACGACCTACTCCGATATGACCGTCTCCGGGGACATCACATCCTCCTATATCGTAGTTGCGGTCAACGACGAGGCCTGCGAATCAGATCCGAGCCCGTGTGCCGATGCCAACGCCACTGGCCCCTGTATCGAACCACCGACCTTTGCCGGTCTGGAGAGCGTCTTCAATCCCCAGGATGCCGGCTGTTCGCTCGAGCTGACCTGGTCGGAGGCGACGCCGTTCTGTGGTCCCACCGTGGTGTACAACCTCTACCGGTCCGACACCTCCGGTTTCAGCCCGGGACCGGAGAACCTTCTGGCCTCGTGCGTGGCCGAGACCTCGTACCTCGATATCGACGTCGAGACTCAGGTCACCTACCACTACGTCGTGCGGGCCGAGGATGACACCACCGGCGGTTCCGGTCCCTGTAACGGCGGCAATGAGGACCACAACGTGGAGGAGCTCAGCGGCGCTGCAACAGGTCCCGACGTGCTCTTCTTCGCCCAGGATTTCGACACCGACGACGGCGGTCTTGCCGGGACCCTCGATTGGGAGTGGGGCGACGTTTACAACTGGGCCGCGACCGGCTGTGATGGCAGCAACGCGCCACCGGCAGCGCCGCACTCCGGCAGCGGTATGTGGGGAACCGTCCTCAACGGTTGCTACAACAACCGAGGCAACAACACCGGCTACGATACCTGTGACAACACCAACCCGGGCGACGACAGCATCTTGTCGTTCCAGGTGGACCTCGCCGGAACGGCTTCAGCTCAGCTCTGTTGGTGGGAGTGGTCCGATCTCTATCTGCCATGGGACTGGGGACAGGTCTACGCCAACGGTGAACTGGTCTTCGAACACTGCGGCGGAGACTATTCGGCGCCGACCGAATGGGTTCAGCAGTGTGTGGATCTCAGCGCCTACGGCGGGGCCTTGGTTGACCTCGAGTTCCACATGATGGCTTCCACCGTCGTCAACTACGCCGGATGGTACATCGACGACCTGGAGGTCTTCCACGGTTCTGACTGCGGGCCTTTCGGTCTGATTTTTGCGGATGACTTTGAGTCGGGTGATTCCACGGCCTGGACTCATGCCATCCCATAGTTCGAGAGCCGCCGTCGGCGGGAATTGACCGCGACCGGCCGATCTGATCGGCTCAGGGAGGCGGATGAAACGGCTGTCTTGAATGAGCCGGGAGGGGTGTTGAGCTGGTAAGCTCGGTGAAAGTGAAGCGTGTGCTGTTGTTGATCGCCCTGTTCGGCGCTTTGGCAATCGGCCTTGGCGTGGTCTGGGTTACGAACCCCATCGTTGGGCGATCGTATCGGCCTGGGGCCGGGGCGGATCCCGAGCGTCTGGAAGGTGATGTCAGGGCTCTGACTGGACTCGAGGGCTTTCGGTGTTTCGAGCGGCCGGTGGATCTCGAACGTGCGGCTGACTGGGCCAAAAATGCCCTGGAAGCGACAGGCCTTCCCGTTCAAGAGCAACCCTTCTCGGTCGGTGATCTCACATTCCGGAACCTGGTTGCCCACTACGGACCGGACGAGGGACCTGTGCTCGTCGTCGGCGCCCACTACGACGTCTGCGGCGAACAGCCGGGGGCCGACGATAACGCCAGTGCAGTTGCCGGGTTGCTTGAGTTGGCCCGCCTTCTTGTCCGGCATCAACCCGAGGTTCCCTATCGCCTTGAGCTTGTCCTCTGGCCCCTCGAAGAGCCGCCCAACTTCCGAACCGAGCGCATGGGATCGGCCGTGCACGCCGAAAGACTTGCCGATCGGGGCGCCGATGTCCACGGCATGATCAGTCTCGAAATGATCGGGTTTTTCACGGACGAAGAGGGTTCTCAGGGGTCCCCAGCCCCGGGACTTCAGCTGCTGTACCCGTCGCGAGGTGACTTTATAGCGGTGGTCGGCAACTCGTCGTCGTGGTGGTTTACCAGACGGATCAAGGCGAGGATGCTTGCTTCGGCGGAACTGCCGGTGAGATCCATCAATGCGCCTGCATCGGTGCCCGGGGTTGATTTCTCAGACCATCTGAACTTCTGGAAACATGGGTGGCATGCCGTGATGATCACCGACACCGCCTTTTTCCGGAACCCGAACTACCATCAGACAACCGACACTCCGGATACCCTCGACTACGAGCGCATGGCCGATGTGGTGACCGGGGTCTACGCCGCTGTCACCAACCCCTGATCTAAAGCAGGTACTTCATCTGCGCCGTCTCCTGCTCATAGGCATCGACATCCTTGCCGTGCTTGGACCTGAGACCTTCGG
>JBDLIO010000452.1:0-3374 GCA_039714865.1 Acidobacteriota bacterium
CGGTCGTCGGGGGCCGTCACGAACTCCACGTCCACCGTCGCCTGACGCGCCAAGACGATCTCGACCGCCTCGTCGCCCGCATCCGCCTCTGCCATGGTGAGCGGGTACCTCGCGGCACTCACCAGGATCCGCAGGTTCCCCACGCGGGGTGCGTTGTCGATCCGGAAGCTGCCGTCGCTCCCGGTTTCCGAGAAGGTCCTCCCGTAGAGAGACGCCTCTGGTCCTTCCCCGGGATCACCGCCACGCAGGCACCGTAGATCCCCCGACCCCTCTCGTCCACGACCGTCCCCGCGACGCGGGTGCCGGGCGCCAGCGTGAGGGTCCAAGGGGCCTTCGTACCGCCGTCCGCCACGACGACGGCGGCCAGAAACGCCGACGCCTGACCGGGGAAGCTCGCCACGAGGGTGACGGGCTCGGCATCGAGGCTCTCGAAGAGCTTCGCGGGATCCTGGAGAAGGGCACCGAACGTGAAGTGCCCCTCGTGGACCCGGACGAGCGCTCCGGAGATCCGGCCAGCCTGGGCATCCAGGACGATGCCCCCGAGCGCGGCCCTCTCACCGATCCAGAGGGTGCCGAGGTCGGTGAGCGCGCCGTCCTGGACGGCGACGCTCCCCCGCACCCGTCCCGGCGCGCCGTTGGGAAGGACGGTCAGCACGTAGTCGTCCCCGGCGGGCACGTCGGGAATCGTGAAGGCCCCGTCCTCCCCGGACACGAGCCGACGGAGCACCGCTTCGCCGCCGTTGCCCGTCCCCTCGAGCGACAGCTTCGCCCCGACGACCGGCGCGTGGTCGTCGGCTTGGAGGATCCGCCCTCTCAAGCCGCCGAGACCGACCCGCTCCTCGCGAGGACGCCCGAAGAGCCGGGGGGAGTGGCGGGGCTCGCCGCGCTGCCCCGCACCCGTGGCTTCCCCTGCGAGCGGATCGCGGGCGCCGGTGTCCGCCTCGCCGCCGTCCCTCGAGAGGCTTCGCGACGGGTCGGTGTCCACGCCGGCTTGGAGGAGGAGGTAGGCCAGGGCTGCGACGCCCACCACGAGCGCGAGAGGCAGAACGAAGCGTCGGAGCATGCCGTTCTCCAGGCCAGCGGACAGTGCCTGGCCCCGCCCGGTCAGGGGGCGGGGATGGGGATCTTCCGGTCGAAGAGGAGCGTTCGATCGAGCTTTCCGTCGAGGCTCTCGAGCAGGCAGGCGAGGTCGGGTTGCGGCCGCCCCCGGTAGACCTCTTCGCCGTCCACCCTCACCACCACCTCCTTCGTCACGTCGATCATCGAGGGGTTCAAGTAGATGGTGAAGTCGTCCGGGAAGCCGATGCCGACCTCAAGGTCGGCGACAAGACCTTCGAGTTCGTCCGCTACAGGCCAGAACAACCGTCCACAGAGTAAATCCTGCCGCAGATCACGGCTGTCTTCCTCACCGTCTCTCGGACTGGTCCTTCTGTCCCCAATCATCGCCGGCAAGCCGACGACCGCCGCCACTAGCTCGGCCAATCTTGCCGACTACAGCTCGGCCGAACTTGCCGAGGTCGGCGACGAACTCGCAGCCGAGACACTTCGCGCCCAAGCAGCCGATCCCGACGACGACGCCCCGATCATCAGACTGGTGAACCTGATTATCGACAACGCTTATCATATGCGCGCCAGCGATATTCATATCGAGCCGATGTCCGACCGTGTACGCGTGCGGTACCGCGTCGACGGCGTCTGTATGGAAAGGGACAATATTCCGAAGACGATGCAGGCGCCGCTGGTTACACGTTTCAAGATTCTCTCCGGGATGGATATTGCCGAGAAGAGGTTGCCTCAGGACGGTCGTATCAAGCGCGAAATCGCCGGACAAGATATTGACTTTCGTGTCTCGTCTCTGCCCGGTGTCCACGGACCCAGCGTTGTGCTGCGAATTCTGCGCCCGGACGCGGTCAACATCGGCATCGAATCACTGGGTTTCGCGCAGGAAAACTACGAGCGGTTCCAGCGCATAATAAAGAGACCTAACGGCATATTCCTGGTCACAGGTCCTACTGGTAGTGGAAAAACCACGACGTTGTACGCAGCTTTGCAGGAACTCAACAAACCCGACAAGAAGATCATTACCGCCGAAGACCCGGTGGAATACAACTTCGCCGGGATGAATCAATGCCAGGTCAGAGATGAGATCGACCTTTCGTTCGATAAGATTCTCAGGGCGATGCTCCGACAGGCGCCCAACATCATTCTGGTCGGTGAGATTCGAGATGGCATCGTGGCGGACGTCGCGATCCAGGCGGCGATCGGTGGTCGCGTCATCGCGCGCGAAACGGTCAAAGCGCTGCGTAAGGACGTGACGGCAAAGTGCTACGGTGGCGACATAACGCGCAAAAGAAAACTCCTAGAGAAACAGAAAGCGGGCAAAAAGCGCATGAAGCGCGTCGCCAACGTAGACATCCCGCAGGAAGCATTTCTGGCAGTTCTAAAAATCAAGTGAGGTAATCATGCACGATGACATCACTCAAAAAATGAAGCTGAAAAAAAAGAGTACGTTCCGCGAGTACGCTGAAGCGTTGCTGATCGCTGCATTGATCGCATTCACAATCCGCGCTTTTGCTTTCGAGGCGTTCAAGATTCCATCTGGATCGATGCTGCCGACGCTCTCCATAGGGGACCACATCTTCGTCAATAAATTTGAATACGGCCTACGCGCACCGTTTACCAAATACCGCTTTATAAAGAGGGCCGGTCCTGATCGCGGCGACGTCATCGTATTCATCTATCCGGTAGACGAGGGCAAGGACTTCATCAAACGTGCCATCGGCATACCTGGAGACAAGGTTCGACTTGAAGGTACTGACGTATTCATAAACGGCAAGAAGCTGGACCACAAACCGGTCACGGTAAAACAGGACCCAGCCAATAAACGCAGACTCATCATAGAGAACGGCACGATTCGCCATGTCCCTTATGTTCGCGGCTGGGAGAATTTTGATTTCTTTGAAGAGTCAATCAACGGTCATTCCCATATAGTCCAATACGATAAGTTTATGAAGCGCCCCAACCTTGAGTTCGAGGTCCCGGAAGAAAAGTACTTGGCACTAGGTGACAACCGAGACAACAGCGCGGATAGCAGGGAGTGGGGGTTCGTCCCTATGGACAACATCAAAGGTGAGGCCATGTTCGTATGGCTCTCCATCGATCGTGATCAGGGTGGAATCAGATGGAAAGAATTTGGACGCTGGGTTGAATAAAGGCAACCAGCTACGGCGAGGTCAGCGAGAACGGCCAGATGCAGACAACAAAGAACAAAAACTTGCGGAAACGCTAATTTTACGATAGGAGCACGTTCCAACCAGGCAGACAAATCATGAAAAAACCACGAGTAATTCTTAACGAGAAGGACATGGAGCGCA
>JBDLIO010000453.1:0-3373 GCA_039714865.1 Acidobacteriota bacterium
GCAGGTTATTGTCGTTGGCAACGACGAAGACGGCGCCGGTTCCTACGGCTCCGGGCCACAGCCCCGGCGGCGCCAGAGAACTGGCGGCGGAATGATAGGACCATTTGGCCGAACCGGCGGTATCGAACGGCCTGGCACTGACCGTCTTCCTTGCCGAGGCTTCACCACTCGAATTCACGACCCATGCCGAGTAGAAGTAGGTTGAGCCGTTGGTCAGGGCCGTTGAATCAATGAAACTGCCATAACTTCCGTCGCTGCCGGGCTGTTCAGTCTGCGTTCCGGCGATTGTGCAGGTGGCCGGATCGGTCGGATAGGCGGCTGGATCGCGGCAGATTCTGGTCGTGCCGCCCGTTGGATAGATCACGGAGTTCTCCCATTCAAGAAGAACCTGCCCGGAAGTCGAGGTCGCAGTGAAGAACTGCAGCTGATCCGGCGGCGCCCAACAGCTCATGTCCTGTCCGGCGTTGATGGAGCCCGGACTCTCGGCTGAGGGCGCGGTCCAGCTGAAACCCTCGTAGACAAAGCCCGGGCCGCCCTTGAGCTGAAGGCTGTCACCGACGAGGGTGGACGATGACTCCGAAACCCCTATATCAGTCGAGGTCAACCCCTCCGCAGGGCCGGCCGTCGCCGTAAAGCTTCCTTCATAACTGAGGAACTGGATGACGGTCCCGCTGTTATTCACCAGGGCCAAACCATCGGGGGCGCCGTTCTCTATTCCGGCAATCGCAAAGAACACAGCTCCATAACCGGCACCCTCATCATCGATGCTCCCACTGATCGACACGGGATTCGGACTCATGTTTCCGGACAGCCCCCCACCGTTACCGTTATACACAGCGATCGACCAACCACTGAGATCGGTGCCCGCCGGGCCCGCAATCTCGACGAACTCGCCAGTATCGGTCCCGTCGTTGTCGTAGTGCAGCTCGTTGATGAAGACCGGCGTATCGTCGCCGGGGTCACATTCGCCGGTGGTCGTCACCGTCGCCTCGGCGGAGCATGTCGGGCCGTTGCCGCAGGGGTCGGTCGAGCAGACGCGGTAGAAGTAGGGCGTCGTGATGCTGAGACCGGTGGCCGTCAGGGAGTGCGAGGTCACGTCGGCGGCGTCGGAGGTGTTCGCCGTGTAGGACCCGCTGGAGAGACCCCATTCGAGGAAGCTGTCCGAGGGCTCGTCGGTGGTCCAGGTCGCTGTGAAACTCGCTGACGAGGGCTGGGCGCTCGGGCCGGTGGTGATCACCGGTCCGAGCGCGTCGTCGATAAAGTCTCCCGCATCGGCCGTGGCGCCCCCATCGGTAGCGTCACCATCGTCGTTGAAAGCCTCGACCCGATAGGTCACCATCGTGGAGTTCGTTCCGGTGGTGTCGACGCACGAGACCGTCGCGGCCGACAGCGAACCCGCGCAACCGCCGCTGAGGATAGCGACGCCGTCACGCGAGATGGTAAAGCCGCGGCTGCAGCCCGAACTGCAGCTGTCGTTCCAATCAGTCGGCAGCGTCCAGTCGATCTGAACGCCGGTGTCGGCGCAGGCATCGAGATCGACGGCCGAATCGATGCCGCCGAAGGCCGGCCCGCCCGAACAGATGTTGTTGTAGAGGCAGTCGACCCATTCGGGATGATCGACGAAGGGGTTGCGGTTGCCCTGGTAGCACCACACCTGGTCGTTCCGGCGCTGCTCGTCGCTGTCGACGGGATCAGCCGCGTGCCATGTCAACAGCGTCGAGAGCACCCCGTGGTAGGCGGGATCCTGGTAGCCGTCGCCGCAGGTGGTCGTCTCGACCATCATCAAGGCCAAATCGGAGGTCGCAATGAGATCCTGTTCTCCCACTCCGCCCTCGTATCGGATATCCATGTAGAGAATTGTCCGGGCGACATCACCCTTGCGGTGGTCCCAGGTCTCCCAGACGTCGCCCGGATTCGGCGTAAAGCCGCACGAAGTCGAGCCGCCACTGCCTTTGTTGACCTCGCCCGCTGTGCCGCCGAAGCCATTGTTGAAATCGGTGGGCTTGTCGGTGCACCCGACGGTGCAGTCATTGTGCAGCTTGTTGCCGCGTGATGAGTTATAGCCCTGGTCGGCCGCCCGCAGGTGGTGACAATCGGTGTAGGGAATACGCCCGTTGCCGGTGTCTTCGGAAAAACCGAAACTCTTGGCCCATGTGTGCTCCCGGTTCCATCCCAACGATGAATCGCAACCCGAAGAACACCCATCGGCGTACGCCTCGTTCTTGTAGATGGACAGCAGTTGGGAGGTGTTGGAAGGGTTCTCGTCGGCGTCGTTGAGGATGTCCCAGCAATCCGTGCTGGTCGAGCTGTAGGGAAACCTCGTGTGGTCGTCAATGACGGGATGAAGGGTCGATCGCAAGGTCGCAGCGTCGATCGCGTCAACCGTCGAATAGTAGGAGGCGGGCGGCGCCGCGCACGAGATTCCACGATCCCCGGAACCTCGGACGGCCTTGTCTTTGACCTCGACCGCCACTATCCGGCGGCAGGCTTCTTCGACAATCGACCAGCCGCCAAAATCCCGGTAGCCATACCCGTCTCCGACCCGAACACCCGCCCACACCGGCACAAAACGCCCACGAACCTCAACCTCATAGAACCCGGCTTTCACCAGAGAGCCGTCCTTCAAGCGGCCGTCCCACTCGAACACCACCGGCTCTTTGCCGTTGTCGGTCAGGTACACGCCGGACAGCACCTCAACCACCCGCCCGGTCTTCCGGTGCCGAATCTCGGCCTCCAGCACCATGAAGTCGAAGCCCGTCAGTTCAAAGACCCGTTCACCGCTGGTGTGATCCCGAGTGACGGTGTAAACATCAGTCGACAGCCTTTCGAAATCGATCGCCGGCCGCACCGTGACGACCAGCGACTCCTGCCCGGGGAAGAACGACCACGCGCTGGGCATCGCCGACAGCCTGAAGCCGGGGTTGCAGTCCGTCGACCATTCACCCAGTGGCTGTGGAGTTTCGGCGGACAACGGAAGATCGGGGGCGGCGGCCCCCAGACAGGGCCCAAGCACCAACATCATCCCAACGACAACATGACGAACAACAGCAGTCATCGATCACTCCACAAACGAACAGCACCCGCCACACCCTCGACATCGGGTTCAAATACCACTACGGCCAATTCGGAATTTCGGGCGTGGGAGCCCGCGGGCTCCAGTTGGACTGAGGCTACCATAACCGGCTCGAAGCGGAGGGTTCGAAGAGGCAAGCACACCGGGTCCGGGACCGCGTCCGGAAGCCGGGACGGGGACCGAATACCGAAGCCGGAGCCGGAAACCGTTTGCCGGGCGATGACCTGGAGTTTGATCAATCCCCAGCGATGGTGGGGGCTCCATGCCGGCTCGCAGACCCGGCCAACGGTCCCGGTTTCC
>JBDLIO010000454.1:0-3372 GCA_039714865.1 Acidobacteriota bacterium
TGCCGAGATCCTCGGCTGGAGTGATCACTTGGGCACTCTTGGCACGGGGAAGTTGGCCGACCTCATTGTTGTGGACGACACCACGGGGGATCCGTTCGCAGAACTGATCACGGCAAGGGAGACAAGCTTGACCCTCGTGGTAATTGGCGGGATCCCCAGGGTCGGACAACGACGCCTAATGAAGAAATTCTCCAACGGGGGGATGGAGGAGATCAAGATAGGGAGATCCACACGGATCCTCGACCTCACGACGCAGCCTGGAGACTTCGACCTTGGCGTCACCCTCCGAGAGGCGAAGGCGCGACTCGCGGATACCTTGAAGAACCTTTCTGATCGGGTCTATGACCTTGACGATGCCATTGCAGCCGGATGGGTTCCGGGGGTGGAATTCGTGGCTGCCGGCGCCCTAGCCGCCTTGATTCCCCCCGGTTGGCAGGAACCACCTCACCGAGTAGTTCTGGAGTTCGAAGAAGAGGATAATGAGGAAGGCTTCCGCGAGGCTCTCCTGGGGACTGATTTGGCCGACTGGGTCGAACCCATGGAGCTAGCAGGAATCACCGTGCCAGATGACCCGGGGTTCCTAAAGGCGATGATGGAAGCCCGGAACCTACCGGTTTTCGTGAAAGAGGAACTCCCGGGCCTACATGGTGTGAAGCTGGCAGTACCGGAGGGAGCCTTCGATTCGGCGAATGCGGAAGCCAGGCTTTCAACGGAGATCCCTTCTGTCACCGAGCTACGGGATTTTCTCCCCGTCGAAGACTCCCTGACCCAGGCAGAACGGCTGGAAATCTGTGACCAGGCGATCCAGTTGCTGGAGGGGTACTACGTGCATTTGCCGATGAAACGGACCATGCACGCGGTGGATCCCATTCAGCGCCTGCGCATTCTCGGCAACGAGCTCGAGCAAGGTCGGGGGATGGACCTTACGGACCTTGAGTTCCACCGAGAGCTCATCTCCGTCTTCGACTCGGTGCAGAACCTCCACACCACCTATCGGCTTCCGAGGCCCTTCCGAGGCCAAGTCGCATGGCTCCCCTTCCTGATCGAGGAATGCACGGATCCCAAGGAGGGGATCAAGAGGTTCGTCGTTTCCAGGATCGTCGGGACGCCGGGTCCGGACACCTTCAAGAAGGGCGTGGAAATCCTGCATTGGAATGGCATTCCCATCGAGCGTCTCGTCGCCGACCTGGCTCAACAGATGCCGGGTGGGAACCCTGCTGCCCGTCGGGCCAGGGCCATGAACTCCCTAACCCTTCGTTCGATGACCAGGGGGCAGATCCCCGCCGAGGACTGGGTCAGGCTCCGTTATCGAGCAGGCCGGACGGTGGACCACTACGAGCAGCCGTGGCTTCTCTTCAAGCCAAGGATGGGCGGGCTAAGCCTTTCCCCGGAACACCTGCGCAGGGCCGAATCTGTGGGACTCGGCTTGGATGATCACACCGACGATCTTCAGCATGCGAAGAAGGCCCTTTTCGCCCGGGCCAAGTTGGACCAGGAGGCGCGACTGGAGAAAGGTATGGTGCCTCCTCGCGAGGCGGCCGACGAAGTGCCTACAGCCTTGCCGACGGTCTTCCGGGCGAGCCGTGTTCGGGCCGGGAATGGCACACTGTACGGCTACATAAGGATCTTCACCTTCAACGTGGCGGATGCCGATGAGTTCGTTGAGGAGCTGGAGCGCCTCCTCGAGGACCTCCCCCCGAATGGTCTCATTATCGATGTGCGTGGAAACGGTGGAGGTTTGATCACCGCGGCGGAAAGGGCCCTGGAATTGCTCAGCCCCAATCCGATCGAGCCCGAGCCGGCACAGTTCATCAATACGCCGGGGACCCTGCGCCTCTGCTCCCAGCACAAAGTCTCCACACGGTTTCCCGGTCTCAGGCTGGAGCCATGGCTCGACTCCATCAAGCGATCGGTGGCGAGCGGTGCGACTCACTCCTTGGGGTTTCCCATCACGGACCCCGACGACTGCAACCGCCGAGGCCAACGATACCAGGGTCCGAAGGCCCTGATCGTTGACGGACTCTGCTACAGCGCGACCGACATGTTCATTGCCGGTTTCAAGGATCACAGGATCGGCAAGATCCTCGGAACCCATTCCAACACAGGCGCCGGCGGTGCGAACGTTTGGTCGCATCGGCTGCTCCGATATCTGTCTGCGGAAGGGCCTGAAGCGGTGAATCTACGGCGACTTCCGAAGGGCGCGGATTTGAGAGTCGCCGTCCGCCGGACCCTCCGTGTCGGACCTAACGCCGGAGAACTCGTCGAGGACTTCGGGATCATCCCGGACGAGGAACATGCCATGACTAGGAAGGACGTCGAGGGCAAGAACGAGGACCTCATCAGCAAAGCGATCGAGATTCTGAGGGGGATGGAGTCTCATCGAGTGACCGTCGGGTCGGATAAAAAGGTGATGAGGATCGAAGCACCCGGCGCCCACTCGGTCCAGTTGGCGGAGGGGAGATGGCCGGTTGGCGCCTTTCCCCTGGATGAATCCGTTCCTTGATTTCAATCTACATTATCCCCTTGCCATGGGAGCTGCAATAGATCCAGCCCTGGCCGAGCGCGGTCACGTAAAGCTTGCTCATGTCCCGGTTATAGAAGATGTGATGGCCGACCAGATTGGGCGGCAGGGATATGTCGACCACGATCTCGCCGAAGGTCTTGGATTCCGGATCGACGTCGATGACGGCGATCCCTTCCTTGCGGTCGCCGTGGTCCTTGATGCCGTGAGCGTGGAGCCCCTCCTCGGTCTTGCTCTCGTAATTGACCATCGCCAGGATGTGGGCCGACGCCGTGAGCGGCGCCAAAGCCAGCAGGACTGCGGCCGCGACGCAGATTCCGATTCTCTTCATAATTCGCCTCTCTGTCGACTGAATAACGGTTTGGCTCATGATTCTCCCCCTAGCGATTGGTGTTCTAAAAGGCGTGACTTTATCCTACAAGAGTGTCTCGCAAAGAACCACAGAGATACACAGGTTTTCCGACCATGGAAGGCTCGCGACCGTCTCAACACCGATCGCCGGGTAGGGCTGAATGTCCGCTATGGCTCGGTCGGGTAGACCGGAGGAATCTCACCTCCGGTACCGGGTCGCCGGAGGCGGTCACCCACCTCCGGCTCCCACAGAACGCCGCATGCAGATTTCCCGCACGGCGCTCTTCAAGGGTTGATTCACAGCACCGCACATCGCTGGAGCTCGCCATAGGAAAGGGCCAGCTTCGGTCGCGGTAACGGGTAACGCCTCTTGATTCGGTGGAAAACCTCCCAACTAATGTGGGCCTTCCGGCTCCGGCTACACAGCACCTTACGCCAGTATCGTTCCACGAAGCGCTGCACCTTCTGCAGTGCCCGGAAGTTACCGGCAATGCCGTAGT
>JBDLIO010000455.1:0-3370 GCA_039714865.1 Acidobacteriota bacterium
CGATGCGGTGCGCACGGCCTGTCGGCAAGCCCTGCAGGCGATCGGCGAGCCGGCCGTGCCCTACCTTCTCGACGCACTTCGAGACCGAAATATGAACTCCCGTCGGCTCGCCGCGGAGCTGCTCGGGGAGGTCTGTGGAGGTGAAGTTGCCGCCGACAGCCGGAGAGTTGCGTTGTTGGGCCTTGTTGACCGAGCCTCGGACTCAAAGACCGAGATCGCAGCGGCCGTGCACCGGGCTCTCGAAACGATTCCCAGTGATGCGGTGATCGCCGAACAGCTCGAGTGGCTGGCCGATCCGGAACGCTCCGATCACGAGGAGATCGAGGAGTTCCTCACCCAGATACTGGAACACGGGGGGCTCAAACCGGAAGTCAAGACCCGGATCACCTCGGAAATAGCGACCGCTCACGAGCCATAACCCCTTTAACATCTGCTTTGTGCCGCAAGTGTGCAGTTGGGCAGATAAACGCTTGATACATTTCTGTGACAAAACCCCTCCATTTCCCTGATATTTGTCATGGAAATGTAAAAAAGCTCAAGAAGTTGCTTGACAGGCTTGATATCTCTCATATCGTTGTCGGCAGCTCTAGAGGACCATCAAATCGATTCCGGAAGCGTTGTTCGTCTTGTCTGATTGTATTCTCTGAAGGAGGAGAAATATGAGAAAAGCATGTCTGGTGTTCTGCTCGCTACTCTGTGTCGTAACCATCGCTGGCGCAACCGCTCCCGAGGTCATGACCAAAATGGCTCCCTCGGCCGCGACCGTGACGGCGCCTGACGCCGTCAGCCCCCTCAAGCTGGCGGTTGAGATGGGTCTGCTTCACCAACGCCTGGTTTCCGAACGCCCCGAGGGTGAAACCTACAATCTCGGAGCGCTGACTGCCGCAGAGTCTGCGAGGCTTGCCGGCGACGAAGTCAACCAAAATCAGCGTCTTCTGGTCGGCGTGGACCGCTCGGTGGATGCGATCGTCGATGTTGCATCGACCGAAGAGTCCCCAGCAAAACTCTCGTCCACGAACCAGGTGGGATCCCTTCACACACTGATCGACGGTGCAGTGGTGTGGAGCGCCACTTTCCGCTCGCCGGGCGCAACTGCCCTTCGCGCCCATCTGGTCGACATCGACCTGCCTGATGGCGTGCTGCTCTACGCCTATGGCGAAACGGGCGACGCATACGGCCCCTACACCGGCAACGGAAGCTCCAACAGACGCGAGGTCTGGACCAACACCGTGCTCGGCGATGTCCTGACGCTCCAACTGGAGATCGCCGCTCCGGTGACCGAAGAGCAGCTCTGGGGCTCGTACTTCTCGGTCGCCTCGGTCGGTCACATGGGGGATCGTTTCAACCTCGCCAGGTGGCAGGATGAAACCCCGGAAAAATCCTTCTGCACGATCAACGCCGATTGTGTCGAGAATGCTGACTGTTCTTCGGTTCCCGGCGCGATCGCCGCCGCCGAGCCGGCCGTAGCCGAGATGCTCTATGCCTCCCGCAGCAGCTACTACATCTGCACCGGCACCCTGATGGCCGATACCGGCGGCAGCATGACGCCGTACTTCCTGACCGCAAACCACTGTATTTCCACCTCTGACGAGGCCGCCAGCCTCGAGACCTACTGGGATTTCACCGCACCTTGCGGAACGACCGCATGCTCCTACGCCTGGGAGATCGTTGGGCGCGCGACCCCCGGGGCCGTGATCCTCTCCGGTAACGACACCTCGGACTACACCCTGCTGCAACTCGACGCCATCCCGTCTGGCCGGACCTTCCTGGGCTGGACCGCCGCAGCCGTCGCTAATTCCAACGGCACCGACCTGTACCGCCTCAGCCATCCCTCAGGAGCGCCTCAGGCCTACTCGACCCACGATGTGGACACATCCAAATACGAATGCTCGTCCTGGCCCCGGGGTTCCTGGATCTACAGCAAAGACACCTATGGCGCCACCGAGGGCGGCAGTTCCGGTTCGGCTGTCCTCAATTCTTCGGGTCTCATCGTCGGCCAACTTTCCGGGGCATGCGGCTTCAATCTTAACGACGTTTGTGACGCCGAAAGCAACGCGACTGTTGACGGCGCCTTAGCCGCTTACTACAGCAGCGTCTCCCAGTGGCTCGACGCCGGCGCCTGTGACCCCTCGCCCGAGGTGTGTGACGACGGCATCGACAACGACTGCGACGGCCTGGTCGATCAAGAAGACCCCGATTGTGATTCCTGCACCCCCGAAACCGAGGTCTGCGACGGCGTGGACAACGACTGCGACGGCCTGATCGACGAAGACGGCGTATGCGACGCTCCGGCATGCCTCGAGTATGGCGAGCGCTGCACAGTAAACGCCGACTGCTGCTCGGACTATTGCCGCGGCAACCGAAACAAGAAGTGCCGTTGATTTATCAGCTGAACTCATTTCCATTCTGAATTTCGGATGGGAACGAGGCGAGAAGAACGAGGGGGCTCCGGCCCCCTCGTTTCTTGTTGGTGGACGCAGTTCGACACTGAACCCCACAAAAACTGCTGAACCCTGATCGCATACGGCCGATTGAGAGCCGAAACGGACCATTCAAGCAGGGCCCACGCCGTCACATCAATCCTCCGTGGTTCAGAAAAATTCTCAACTGACAATTTTGCAATCAAGCAAGCAATGCACTAAGATTCACTGGAAGAATGAGGCAAAAGAAAACTTGGGCCCTCAACCATCGCACTCCGCGACTTTGGGGTTTGCCTGTTGGTCGTCTTGACCAGCCTCAGTCATTCATCGGACGATCACCCGGGGACGAACTCCTGAAGAACGACCTGAAAGGAGACGTCTGATGTTGAAGAAGATTCTTGTTGGGATTGGGGTTTTCCTCTGTGCTGTGGTTGTCCATGCAGAGCCGCCCGCCAAGGGCGACGGATCCGTCTGGGCCGGCGAGCATTCGATGGATGTGATGCCCTTCAGCAACGAGTACAGAATGATGGAGAAAGGCGCCGGAGTTACTGTCGAAGATGTTGGCGACCCGGACTCCTTCGGTCGAGAAAAGACCTATCTGGGAATGGTACACGCCGCGTCCGTATCCCTGAGGGACGATTGCAGCACCTATCCGCCGGAAGCGGGTCGGTGCGTGGAATTGAATCCGGCGCCTGCAACCACAAACGTCGACGAAGCCGACCTTGCCGTCATCGAGCTGCCAAAAAACGCTACCAATTCGCTCCTCTGCTTCACCTTTACGCCGTTCTCGAGTTGGGAATGGTTCAACGGAACAGGCTCTCAGCAGACTGCCAGAATGTTCCTCCGGCCCGCGGTACGGATTGAGAGTGAAGTGCTTGACGATCCGTCACTGATTGACCCTGGAACAGGATTGCCCTTCAACGGAGTCTTGGTCGAGAGCACAGTCAGCA
>JBDLIO010000456.1:0-3363 GCA_039714865.1 Acidobacteriota bacterium
GGAAAAGAACACCGGCTCCATCTGGACCGATCGCGCCGGTTTCCCAGGGGTCCAGTGGACACTCCCCTATCTCTATTCAGAGGGTGTTTCGACCGGACGAATCAGTCTCGAGAAGTTGGTCGAATTGGTTTCCACCGGACCGGCGAGATTTTTTGGAATCGATCACCTCAAGGGCGCCCTCAAACCCGGGATGCACGCCGATTTTGTCGTATTCGACGACAACCAGACCTGGGAGGTCCGGGCTTCGAACGTTCATGGCCTCAACCGGTTCACCCCGTTTGACGGCGCCACCTGGACCGGTCGGGTTCGCGCGACCTACCTGCGCGGGAACTGTGTCTACCGCCTGACTCCCGACGGCCGCGAAATGTTCGGAACGCCGGGAGCGGGCCAGTGGGTCACCCGCGGGCAGCGAGGGTAGAGCTGGGAAGCTGGAACGCTAGAACGCCAGGACGCCCGGATACGGAGAGGGAGCGCACGACTCCGATCGTGCATCGTTACTCATAAAATTTCGAGATTTTGAAAGTCACGATGCAGGTACGGAGACCTGCGCTCCAGATGGTCGCCCCGACGCTCGAGTTTTGTTGTACCAGGGGTACGATTCCGGGTGGAATATCCGAAGGACGTCCTCTTCTTGCCCCTCCGCCCTGCAACCTGGCCTCTTCGCTTCCCAGCTTCCTGGCTTCCTAGCGTCCAAGCGTATTTGACTTTTCAAACACTTGTTTTATACTGCCGTTCTAAACGATTGATTCGGCCCTCGGTCAATCTGATCAGGAGTGCATCGTGGCAAGTGAAACCAAAAACGGCCATGCCGAAACCCGAGAGCGAATTCTCCACAGTGCAGAACGCCTGTTCGCCGTACAGGGGTTCAACGCGACCTCAATTCGAGACATCACGGCGGAAGCCGACTGCAATGTCGCGGCGGTCAACTACCACTTCGGCGGCAAGGACAAGCTCTACATCGAAACCTTCAGGCGACTGCTGGTCGATCTGCGTGATCGCCGGATAACGAGCATGCGCAGAGACATGAGCGCCGTTTCCGAACCCACGCTGGAGTACTTTCTGGAGAGTTTCGCAAACGCCTTTCTGGAACCCCTGGTCGATGGCAGCCGGGGCAGACTGCTTCTGCTGTTTTTTGCAAACGAGATGACGGGAAACCACCTTCCCGAGGGCCTCTTCCTCGACGAGTTCATTCGACCGATGGTCCAGGTTACGACTGAGGGTCTGGAGCAAACCGGGCCGGCCCTCGATCCGCAGACCGCCAGGATGTGCATGATGTCGATCGTCGGGCAGCTCCTCCACATCCTCAAGGGCCTGCCCTTCTTTTCCAACCCCGAGGGACCGTCTCTCGTGCCACCCGACCTCAGCGACCATGTCCGACACGTCGTTCGATTCTCCGCAGCCGGCATCCGGGCATGTGCTGCCCCAGTGGAGGTTTCCTGATGCGCAAATTTGCACTCCCCCTTCTGACGATCACTCTGGCGGTGGCCGGTTGCACGCTGGGGCCTGATGCCGAAAGGCCGCAGACCGCCGCCGACACCGCCGCTGCATTCGTCAATGCCCAGGAACCCACCGCCGCCTCCGACGATGTGAGCCCCTGGTGGACCCGGTTCGGCGACCCAACGACGACCGAAATGGTCGAACTGGCTCTCGAGAACAACACCGACCTCCAAGTCGCTGCGGCCAGGCTGCTCGAGGCCGAAGCGGCGTGGGGCCAGAGCCGATCAACCCTCTGGCCGAAGGTCGATTACAACGTCTCGGGAAGCCGTTCCAAGAACTCGTTCGTGCTGCCGGAAATGGGTCGGCGAACCGTCTATTCGACCACCTACTCCGACGGGATCAACGTGTCCTACCAGGTCGATCTTTTCGGAAAGCTCAAGCGAACCCGCCAAGCTGCATGGGCCAACCTCCTGGCCGAACAGGCCGCACGGACGACCGTGGAGCATGCGGTCATCGCGGGCGTCGTTCGAGCCCGGGTCCAGGTGGCGACGGCCGAGCAGGCCCTGGAGATTGCCACAGAGATCAGGACCAGTTGGGAGAAGACCCTGGCGACCGTTGAAAGGCGCTACCGATCCGGTCTCGTCGGGGCCGTCGACCTCCACCTCGCCCGAGAAAACCTCGCCGCCACGCGCGCCGGCGAAACCCAGATTGCGGCCTCAGTCAAGAAGGCCCGCCACGCCCTTGACGTGTTGGTCGGCCGAAGACCGGGAACCGGCCCCCTGTTGCCGGACACCCTCCCTGAACTGCCCGACTTGAGTCCGGTCCCCGCCGGTCTGCCGGCCGCCCTCCTGGACCGCAGACCCGATGTCCTCCGATCTGAAATGCAACTCAGCGCTGCGACCTACGGCATCGGTGCGGCCCTCGCGGACCTCTACCCGAGCCTGACCTTGACCGGTTCGGCAGGCACTTCCTCCGATTCGCTGGGCGATCTCCTGGACATTGACTCGGTGGTCTACAACGCGGTTGCAGGTCTGGTAGGACCGATCTTCTCCGGTGGCGCCCGCAGAGCCGAGGTCGAGGCTGCGAGGGCCAGGGCCGAGGCCGCCGGCGCCTCGTATGCCGGCGTCGTGCTCAATGCCCTCAGAGAGGTAGAAGACGCCCTGGTCGCCGACGAAGCCAACCGCCAGCGGCTGGAACATACCGAACGGCGTCTGACCGAAGCCAACTCCGCAGACACCCTGGCTCGCGAACGGTACAGCCGGGGGGTTGAGCCGTTTTTGAAGGTGCTCGAGACCGAACGGAGAATGAGGAGCGCCGAGGAGGCCCTGATCACGACCAGGGCCGACACCTGGAACACACGAATCGATCTTTTCCTGGCCCTCGGCGGAGACTGGACTCTCCCCCAAGCCGACAGCGACAAGCCCGATACTCCATCCGAAGGCAGGCCGACAGGACATCCTTCCGCTGATCCAAAATCGACCGAAAAAAAGGTGTCATCATGAAAAACCCCGCCCTCAAAATTGCCGCACCGATCGCGATCCTGATTCTGGGCGTCGCAGCAGCTTTCATCCTCGCTTCATCTCGACGGGCGCCCGAGCGCCAACAGAAACCAGTCCTCGGACCGCTGGTCGAGGTGATCACTGCCCAACCGACGGCGGTCTCCACAGTCGTCCGCGGCCATGGCGAAGTCAGGGCCAAGACCACCGTTGAGATCGTTCCCCAGGTTGCCGGGCGGGTGATCGCAATGCATCCCGGCCTGGTCGCCGGAGGCCACTTCCGCGCCGGTGAAGCACTGCTGACGATCGAACCCCGGGACTATGAATTGTCGGTCGAACGGGCTCGGGCGGCAGTGGCCCGGGCCGAGGTCTCGGTGGAACGGGAACAGGCCGAGGCCGAAGTTGCACTCCAGGAATGGAACGCGATTCA
>JBDLIO010000457.1:0-3360 GCA_039714865.1 Acidobacteriota bacterium
GACATGTCACCGGCGCCCATGAATGAAATTCCCAGGAGACCAGCCAGAGTACTCAGGATCTCCAGAACAAAGGTGATGCCGGCGATGATCATCATCGCGAGGGCCGGCCCCTTGACCTTCGACAGCATGTCGGCTCGATTGGGTCCCGGGGGTGGAGACATCGGCGGTTGCATGGGCGGCGGTTCTACCGGCGGCGGTGGCGGGGGGGTCGGGGTACTCATCATCGATCCTCCTTCAGTGTGCTTGTGTACGAGAACAAGGATAGCGTGGTTTCGGTGGGTGCCGGAACCAAAAGTGGATTTTGCGGTCTACCCGAGCCCGAGCCCGAGCCCGTTATCGTTCCCGATGTATGCCTTGCCTGCCTTGCCACCAGGTCGCTTCCCCTCCCCCCTTGCGCCGGCGGCTGCATTACGAGAAATACGACTGTGTTCATGAACTGGGGTTGCTATGACGTCGCCTGTAGGGGTCGGGAAAGAGGAAATTCGGGCTCGGGCTCGGGCTCGGGCTCGGGTTCAGCGGGAGCGGCAGTGTGGAGACCGGGAGGCCTTCACCCTAGATTTTCTGGGGTAAACGCCATCGGCAGCAACTCGGTGACTGAGGTCTTCCTTTGCTCGCCATCAGGATTGACCAGCAGGATTGGAAAATCACCAAACTCGGCCAGAACCTGACGGCAGGCGCCGCACGGCGAGCCCGGCGGAGATACATCGGTAATGACCACGAGAGCCTGAAATCGCCGCGACCCATCGGCGACCGCCGCGGCAATCGCATGCCGCTCGGCGCACACCGACAGTCCGTACGAAACGTTCTCGACGTTGCAGCCGCAGTGCACGACTCCCCTGTCATCCAGCAATGCCGCACCAACCATAAAATCCGAATAGGGAGCATGAGCCATTCGGCGGACGGCCGAGGCCTTCTCGATCAGGTCTTCCCAGTCGATTTTCATGCCATGACTATAACCCAGAGGCACCGACCGCAGACAGCGTCAGTTGGCAGGGATCAGCGTCCGAGACAGAGCCGTCGGCAGCAGGTCCGGGGAGGACGCTGCTTTCTGTCAATAGTTAACGGCTCTTCAGGAAATTGGACAAATCTCGATAGTAGTTCTCATGCGGCCCAATCATGATGAGTTCTAGATAATCTCCGGTAATTCGATAGGAGAGGAGATATTGCGTCGAATGGATCTTGAATTTGTGAACAAAAACACCCCTGAGGTCACCCATTTTTTCCTGCCCGATGGCTGGGTCTTTCAGGACCTTGCGAATCTGTTTATCGAGAACCAGCTTCTCCTGCTGATGAAATCTCCGTACCGTCTTCTTGAATAATCCCGACTGTACGATTTGCATCGCGGATCACCCAAATACATATTCGGAAAACTCACCCTGATCAAGCTCTTCAATCCCGATGAGAATCTCCTTGATCAACCGATACGGCAATTCGGGATTCTCTTCGGCACATTTCCCAATTCTCGCCCAATGCTCGATCTGACCAGTGACGGAACGGTTGTCAACGGCACTGACGAGCCTCGCTTCTTTCACCAACTTGTCGGAGACTCTGACTGCTGTACCCATGGCGCCTCCCTTGCGTGTACTCATTCTACAACAGAACGTTGTATTTTGCAACACGAATGGACGCATGACAGGGCCGCCTACCGCGTGCAGATACAAGAGCATCCATAATCCCGAAACGGGACGTGCCGGAAGTCCGGGTTTCGAATTCTATGCCTAACGCCTGCGCGAAGACGAGCTCCCGGACTTCCCGCTTGAAGAAGAGCTGCCTGAAGATCTCGACGAACTACCTCCGGACGACCGGGAAGGTGACGAGGCCCGAGGGGCACTCCGAGACGACGACGAGGATCTTGAGGGCGCACTGGCCTTCGGCGCACTTCTCGTTGAGCCGGATGACCTTGATGGAGTACTCCTGCTGCTCCCGACCGACCGAGAGGGCGTCGAAGCCCGCGGCGATGGCGCGCTCCGACTGCCGCTCGAGGTGCGAGGTGCGACAGGCGACCGGCTGGAACTCGAGCTGCTCGACGAGCCGGTTCTCGGAATGACGACCGGCGTCCTGGTCGATGGACCAACCCGAGACTGACCAACCGTCGCTTGTCCGGTCGTACCGGAACTCCGGGAGCCGACGTCGGGTGCGGATCGGCTCACCGGACTTCGGGTCGATGGTGTGACCGGAGTCCGGCTCGAACCGCCCGACAGGGACCGGCTGGACAGAGACGAAGGCGCCCTGGCCGAAGGAGCGACCGGGGTCCGGCCCGTGCTGGGCGCCACAGACCTGCCCGACGAGGACGAAGGCGCTCTGGTCGACGGAGAGGATCTGCTTCCCGAAGGCGAAGCCGCGCTACCGCCTGCCGAGCCCCGTCCCGACCCGGATCCAACACCCGCTCCCCCGGGAATGAGGGTCGATCGGAAGAAATTGCCGCTCGAAGAACGTCCTCTGCCCTGAATCGAAGCGTCGTACGACAGCTCTCCGTCCCTGGGAGCCGCCGCCACCTCGGCCGGTGTTCTGTGGTTCTCCTGGGAAATCACCCGCATGGACGACCTTTCGGTTGTCATCGTGCCGGCCGCCCGAGGCGTCACGGATTCAAGGGCTTCCGTCCTGCTCAGCGAATCCGCTCGGGCGACGACCCGAGTCAGGTCGGCCGTATGGGCTTGTCCCCTGCCCTCGAACACCCTGGCCAGTTCTGCCGCCGGTGTCGCCCGTCGGGGCGAAGCCGTCACCAGGGGCTTCGAGCTGATGACCGCCATCCCGTCACGATCGGCCATGGTTCTTAGCGGATCACCACCTGCCCTGACGATGCGGCCGACCCGAGGACTGGCAAAATCACGTTCTGAAACGACCGACCAGGCGCGACCGTCCAGGGATGCTCTGCGCGCACGTCCCTCCATGTCCAGGACGAGATCCGAGGCTCCGACCGCCCGTGCGGTCCGCACGCGGCCGGAGGACCCTCCACCGGTTCCCGGCGGTACGACATCGCCTCGGCGAGGGCCGCTGCTCCCGCCACCATGAGGCGGGTAATAACCACCGCCATGTCCGGGGTGATGGCCCCAGCCCCAGCCGTGACCCCACCACCACGAGGAGTACCACCCTACCGGGCACCAACCGACATAGCCTCCACCGTAGGACCAGTGCACCCAGGCCGGGCTCCAGGTCCGGCCCCAGTGCCAGACCCACCCATAGGCCGGGGAATTCCACCAGGATCCGTAATGGTAGGGCAACCATCCCCACGGCTCGTAAGAAACCCAATTCCATCCCGTATTGGTCCAGTACCAGCGGCCGGCGGTGTAGGGACGCCAATCGGCAGCCACCGTGGGCTGCCACGCCCAGGTCGCCGAACTGTCGAGGTAGACCCAGGTG
>JBDLIO010000458.1:0-3358 GCA_039714865.1 Acidobacteriota bacterium
ATCTCCCCAGTCCGACGGCGGCGTTTGGTCCAGGGAGATCCCTCGGCTCCGGCCCTGCGGGCCTCCGCTCGGGATGACATGACGCGATCGCAAATTACAGGGGACACTGCTGAACTCCTCCCGGCCCTGGCGCAGCGTCCGCGAACCGGGACACCGGTTTTCTCCTCCGTTATTCCCCATCTCAGAAGAACAACACGGAGTCGATCATGGCCCGGCGTCATTAACTGCATTTCCGCTTCGTCCTTCAGGCGGTTGGAACATCGGCACCACACAGGACCAGCGACACCGCCCCCGGTCAACGGCCGCGGTCAACGGTCTTCGGTTCCGGTTCCCGGCCGCGGTCCCGGATGCTTGACGCCGGCCACCGGCCCGGCCCCAGAGATCCATCCTCGGCCTTCCGAGTCGCCTGCCGTATCGGATCGTCTGCCAGGGGACATTGGGAAAACAGCGACACCCCCGTCGAAGGGTTGTTACGCCTTTGCATTGGTGATGTGGCGGACTAAGGCAGAGTGTCCCTAATAAAGCCCTCCGAAAGGTGTCCGGCGCACGCCTGATACCTCTTTGTTCCCAGTTTGGATCCTGGCCAGGTAATAACTACTCCGGTTCACCAACGGTCCTGGTGAGTCTTTTCCAGTTCATCGGCATCGGCGAGATCCCGAGGTCTTTTGGAATGCCTTTTAGCCGCCAACAGGTCATCGTAGGCGATTATGTTGAGTAAAACTCCACCAAATTCAACCCGCTCAACATTGTCGAAGATTGTGGCATTCGAAACTCCCTGGAGGGTTGTCAGCAGGTCAATTCGATTGGGTTCTACTCCGAGGTGCACTGCGGTTCCTACTCGCTCAAAGTACTCTTGGGGGATTCCGGCTCCCCCAAACCCGAAATCGGATAACGCCTTCATGAGGTTTTCGGCGTTCTCCTTTGAAGGCATTACCAGAAAGTCGATATCCTGGGTGGAACGAACGTACCCGTGGAAATTGACGGCATAACCCCCTACCAAAACGTAGAGGACCTCGTGTTTCTCGAAGGCTTCGATCAGCTCCTTCATGTCCTGGGTGAAATGCATTGCCTACCAGCTCACGTCTTCCCAGGAAGCGACCTTCTCGATAGGTGTTGTGGTCCACTCCGGGCCCCACATCCGTTCCTGGAGGACCGCCATTTCCCGGCAGCGATCTTCTAGGCTCATGGCCGCCAAACGACGGTGTTCTGCGGCATTCTCATCCTCGAACGATGAAAAAACTTCAACTTTGGTATCACGATTTCCCATGGTTCATCTCCTCCTCGATTATATCCCGTGTCCCGGTGTGCTCGCTCAGCACTGCGGCAGGATCCCCACGAGACCGTAGGGGCACGGCGTGCCGTGCCCGTGCTCAACCTACCGAACTCTTTCACTTCACCAGACGACCACTTCGATCAACTCCCGCCACTGATCGATGATCGGGGCCCATGACAGGGCCGATCCTCGTCCGGCCGATGCCTCTCGCATTGCGTAGGCCGTTTCCGGCTCAAGGGTCCGGGCGATCGCCTGGGTGAGAGCTTCGCTGTCACCGGCAGGGGTGAAGAGAGCGGCCCCGGCGCCGCTTTCGCGAAGGGCGGGGATGTCCGAGGCGATACAGGGGGCGCCGCAGGCAATCGCCTCGGCCAGGGGCAGTCCGAAGCCCTCGGCCTCGGAGGCCAGAACAAAAGCATCGGTGTGACGCATCAGGGCGCGGGCCTGGTCCCGGGTGACGTAGCCTGGCCTGTGGATGCGGGCGGCATGGGGGCTGCGGTTGATCCGCTCGACGAGAGGCCCGATGTCCCAGCCTTCGCTGCCGGCCAGCACCAGGCTGGGGGCGTCGGACATGGTCTCGTTGAGCCTGTCCCAGGCCTCGACCAGGGTCAAAAGGCCTTTGCGCGGCTCCAGGGTGCCCAGATGGAGAATGTATGGCTTGCCGTCGGCAAACTCGCGTCGTGTCCTGTCGCTTTCGTTGGCGTCTTCGGTGGGAGAAAAGAACTGATCGACGCCATAGCCGATCAGATGGAGCCGGTCGTGGACCCACGGGAAGTGTTCGAGCACCTCAGACCGAGTGGCTTCGGACCCAACAACGACTGCCCGAGCCCTCTCGAGACTCCCCTTGATGAAGGGGTTGAAGGTCCAGCGGGTCTTGAGTGTGTGGCGCTCGGGATGCGTCCGGGGCGTCACATCGTGCACCATGGCAATGCCGGGAACGGCCGAGCGGCGGGGCACCATGGCCAGAGAGCCGATGAAGATATCGGCCTGGGCACGTTGCAGGGCTGCGGGGAGTGCCAGGTGGAGCCACAGGGATCCCGGCAGTGGCAAACGCGGCCGAGGCAAGACGCTGACATTGGGGAGATGCAGTGCCTCGGGCAGGTCGAGGGCCTTGGATGCGCCCAGGAGGATCCGGGTCGAAGGGTCGGCCGCCAGCCCGGCCATCACCTGGGTGGTCCATGTTCCGACGCCCGTTTGGCGGCCGACCAGGGCGCGGGCGTCACACGCGATATTCATCCGAACCCGTCTGTTCGAGGCCGGCCGCCTGGCGCAAGACCTGGGCCGTCGCGGCTGCGGCCTCATCCCAGGAGAACAGGGCCGCTCGCCGTCGTCCGGCCTCGCTGAGGGCTCGCCGGTGGCCGGGGTCATCGATCAGCTTCATCAGGGCCGATGCGATTGCTGAAGGATCGGCAGGGTCGACGCACATCGCCGCGGAACCGGCGACCTCCGGCATCGCGGACCGGTTGGAAGTGACAACCGGCGTCCCGCAGGCCATGGCCTCCAGCAGGGGCAAACCGAAGCCCTCGAGCCAGGAGGGGAAGAGGAAGACATCGGCATGGGCGTAGAGCCCGGCAAGTTCGTGGCGTTCGACGTAGTCCAGGTGCAGGATCCGATCTCGGACCTTGGAGCCCTCGAGGGCTTGCCGGATACCTTCCGTCCGCCAACCCCATCGACCAACCAGCACCAGATGGCCCCGGTAGCCGCGATCGACCGCTTCGGCAAAGGCCTCGAGAACGCCGCCGACGTTTTTTCGAGGTTCCAGGGTCGAGACGAAGAGCACGTAGGGTGAGGGCAGGTCTGCCGGGTGATCCGGCACATTCTCACCGGGGAAGTTGGGATCGACCCCCTCGTGGATGACTCGAATACGTTCTCGGCCGATGCCCAGATGGGTCGTGACATCCAAGGCGGTTGCTTCGGAGACCGCAATCAGGAGGTCGCTCTTGGCCAGCGTCGTGGAAAAATTCCGATCCAGTTCGGCCAACGTGGCCTGGTTGACCGTATCGGGCAGCGCCTTGAACGCCAGATCGTGCACGGTGGCGACCACCGTCCGTGCAAAAGGAAGCTGGGACCGGGGCATGAAGAAGTTGG
>JBDLIO010000459.1:0-3357 GCA_039714865.1 Acidobacteriota bacterium
GAAGACACCGAATGATGTCTTCAAATTCGGTCACCCGGTCCCGGAAAGCCTCCAGTTCTTCCCGCTCATCAGAGTTCAGCGTCTGTGGTTCATCCGACATCTGGATACGATGCCATTGACGGCAGTTGATGGCAAGGGGGGAAGAGCTATCAGCTGTCAGCTGTCAGCTCTCAGATTAGGCGCACACTCATCCAGCTCGTCGGATCCCTGCGAAGAGGCCCGGCCGGAAACACCACCGAGATTATTGTGTGTTTGTGCGGGCTGACAGCTGATAGCTGAAGGCTCCCGTCGGAGTCGGTCAGTTGCTTTTTGGTTCCGGCTCCGCCGGATCAGATCTTCAGCAGCAAGAAAATCAGCGGGATGGCCGTTCCTGCGATCAGCAACCATCGACCGCGGCCGCCAAGGCCCTTCTTGCCGGTGATGATGAAGATCCCGGTCAGAGCGAGGGCGAGAAGACCGATGGCGTAGATGTCAGCAAACCATGTCCACAGGCCCTTGGCGTGGTTGAGGTGGAGGTAGTTGACATGGAAAAACCCTGCCCGCCTGGAGACCAGCTCGTCGACGACGTGCCCGGAGGGTGTTGCCACGTGTAACGTCCGATCTTTCAAGAAGACTCGAAACTCCTTTTCAGACATTCGGACCGCTGCTTTCGGCGTCTCTTCGATCCCCATTCGACGGAGGACTTCAGTCTCCAACAGACTGTCCTCGACGGCAGAGAGATTCCCGATCGACCTCTCGGTGTGGGTCACCGAATAGTTGGGATTCCAGTCCTCGACGTGATTGACCGCCACGCCGGAAATCGCGTAGAGCACCGTCAGGCCGGCAAAGAAATAGCCGATGTCCCGGTGAACGGCAATGATAATTTTTCGGATTCGAAACTTCGCCATCTCACCTCCACCCGCTCCGACACGCGAAGTGGGCGGGGATAACCCCCGCCCTTACGGTCAAATTTTCCGATTTGGTCGCTGAAAGCTGTTTTACGACTGAATGACGGCGCCGGTGCCCTTGATGAAGTAGATCATCTCGCCCTGTGGCTTTGAGTCACAGGCTTCGTGCTTCTCACCTTCATGCTCTTCGCCTTCGTGCTTCTTCGCCTGGGCCGCAACCGGGATGCCTTCAAACACACCCTGTGCAGACGCCGTTTGACCCATCGAGGTTGCTGGAAAGACGATAACGCCGTCTTCGACCTTGATTCGAACACCGTTGCCTTTTTCGTCGGTCACCTGCATCCAGCACCCTCGCTTTTTGCATACGCCGGTGATGGTGCCGTCAACACGAACCTCCTGGCCGATGTAATCGGCTGGGCTGGCCAACAGCTTTTCGATCGACACGGCTTTTTCGAGGGTCACGCCCTCGCCATAGCGAACGGAATCACCGGCCAAGGCGGAACCTGCAGCCAACAGAACAACGATTGTCACGAGCATCAGATTTCTTTTCATAATTCCCCCATATCCACAATCACAATATTGGCCGTCATCCTCCCCGCCACCGTCGTGATTGTCAAGTAGGAGATCTCTCCGCTTTCAGCTGTTGGCTTTCAGCTAAGCTGCCTGCATATTTCCAGCTGGCACGTTGCCGGGCAGGAGCCCCGCGCTCCAGTTCGGTATCCAGGGATTTTGACCTTTTTGACTCTTTGACCCTTTTGACCTCTTTGACCCTGCCTTCGTGCCTTTTTGTGGCTCCTCTTCTTGTGGCTTATTGCATGAAGCTCTCAGCTCTCAGCTGTCGGCCCTCAATCCGATTGAAATACCTCCGGGCGCTGGGCCCTCAGCGACGTCCAATCCGGCCCGGCGATGATGAGATGGTCCAGCACCTCGATGCCGACGGCCCGCCCCCCACGAACCAGACGACGGGTCAACTGGAGGTCGTCCACACTGGCCTGCCTTTCACCGGACGGGTGGTTGTGAAAGAGAATGACGCCCGCCGCATCGTCGAGCAAGGCGGTCCTGAAGACCTCGGCGGGATCGACCGAAACATGGTTCCGGGTGCCCTCCCACAGGTCGTGATCGTTGATGAGCCTGTGGCGCGTGTCCAGACTGATAAAGCCGAAGACCTCCCGGCGACAGCCCCTCAACCGTGCGACGAGGTACTTGGCCGCTGTTTCGGGCCGTTCCATGAGCTGAACCCCCGGGACCTCGACCCTTGCCACCCGTTTGCCCAACTCCAGAGCCGCACAGACTGCGGCCGCCTTGGCCTGACCTATCCCCGGTCTGCGCTCGAGTTCCCTGGCCGACATTCGCGCGACACCCTGCAGACCACCCGCCCGGGCCAAAAGCTCCTGAGCCTCTGCGACGACACTTCGGCCCGGACGGCCCGTCCTCAGCAGAACCGCCAGCAATTCCGCCTCCGAAAGGCTCTCGGGACCTCGGCTCCTCAAGCGTTCCCTCGGCCTCTGGGCCGGCTCCATATCCACGATTCTCGTACTCAAGCGGCACCTCCAAAAATCAGGAATCAATACAACCGGTCATCGGAAATGAGGACCGACCTTCTGAGAACCCCCTCTGAAACCCAGGCCTCTTTGTGATCCCACTTACCTTTTGTACTATTCTCTAACCCACCGCCTATGATACAAAGGCACGGGAGGCGCCATGCCCAAGAACGGAAATACCCGAGAAACTCGACAACGCAGAGTGGTCTACGAGGCTGTCAGACAATCCAAGGAACACCCGACTGCGGACATGGTCTTCGACCAGGTCAGGGAAACGCTGCCGACCGTATCGTTGGGCACGGTGTACCGCAACCTGGCCGTCCTCAAAGAACGGGGCCTGCTGATCGAATTGAGAGGTTCGGACCGCAAGACACATTTTGAGGCCAACCTGACGCCACATGCACACTTCACCTGCACCCGGTGCGGAGCGATCTCGGATCTTTGGGATTGCCCGACACCTCAATGGGAAAAGTACACCTGCCTGGCCGGCCATACAGTCGAAGAGTGCAGCCTCGAGTTCAGGGGCACCTGCCCCCAGTGCAACGCCTGAGGAGCGACCAGCTCTCAGCTATCAGCTATCAGTTCAGGTTCGGACAGCGAGGACCTCGTTGATCTCCGGCGCGTAAAGCCGGATCCTCTCGGATACGAAATCCGACAGGGTCGAGTGAGCCATTGGACAATTCTTGCAGGCGCCCCGCAATTCAACCCGAACCGTCGAACTCTCGATCGATACCAGGCGCACGTCACCTCCGTCAGCGATGAGCGCCGGGCGAACCTCGTCCAGAGCGAAAAGGACCCGCTCTTCGACCGTGCCCGTAGGCCACCCGCTCACAGCCATTCCCTCAATTCGTGGTCTTCATTCATGCTCTCACCAACGCAGAATGCCCTTCGAGAATTTCAAACCGAACCTTTTCCGCCAATCGGCGTTA
>JBDLIO010000460.1:0-3353 GCA_039714865.1 Acidobacteriota bacterium
GTCACTGCCAAGCCCGACCAGGCCGGCAACACCCCACCCCCGATCCAGGGTACTGTCGGTTTCAAGAAGCACCAGGGCCACGTCTTCCGTCTGGTTTGCTACACCTCGGCAGACCGGTGGAATACGTACCGAGAACCGATGCACCGCTCCCTTCCCAGCTTCACGCAACTCAAGGATCCGAGGCACCTCAAGGTTCAGACCAAGAAGATCAAGATCGCCAAGCTGGGAAGCCCGATGACTCTGGAACAGTTCAACCGCAAACACCCCTCGACCATCGAGCTTGAGGCCCTGGCCGTGCTCAACGGGATCGAGGCATCCGAGGTCCTGCCCAAGGGAATGCTGGTCAAACGAGTGGTCGGGAAGGACCCGCCGAAGAACTAGGGGAGCAACCTCTCAGACGGGGGTGCCAGGTCCGGCCTTCTTCATCGAGCAGATCTCCCAATGACGGAGCAGCCGAGAAGAGTGCCGGACCTCGGGTCGGCGGACGGTCACCCATCGCAACAAATATCGGGGCTTCGGCCCCGTATTTATTGATGCACCCACCGCTGCTATAATCGCACCAAATGCTAGCGGAAACGCACCTTCCAGCCTCTCCGGGAACCTCTGATGATTGAAGCGATCAAAAACAAGCTTTGGAACGTACTCCGCAAGAAAGACGTTTCGCTGGCCATGGTTTGCGACCGGGAAGAACGCATCCTTTGGCACCGAGGGCGGAGGATCACCGGCCGAACTCTCGCAGACGGCGAGGGCTTCCCGAAAAGCCTGATCCGGGAGACTATTTCCCTGTCGAAGACTGTGCAATCCGAGGATGTCGTCGTCATGTCATCGGCGGACGGGCTGCCCCACTCAGCCGGCGCCTTGTATCTCAGATCAATTCTGATCTTGCCCTTCGAACGAGAGTTCTTTCTCTACCTGGACAGCGGAAGCAAAGAGGGGTTTTCCGACGCAGATATCGAAGTCTTCCGTGCAATGAGCGAGTTGCTCGGGGAGACCGTCGCCCAAATCCGCAGGCGTGGGAAAGATCCTGGCGGTATCGCCGGCTCGAGCACCGCCATGGACCGTGTACGCGAACTGGTGGTCAATTACGCTCTCGAAGAAGAATCCGTCCTCCTGCTTGGCGAAACAGGCGTCGGAAAAAACCACGTTGCTGAGTTGATTCACCGTGCATCCGGACGGACCGGCAAATTGGTCGTCGTACACTGCCCTTCTATTCCTGAGAGCCTCTTTGAGAGTGAAATTTTCGGTCACCGGCGCGGCGCATTCACGGGCGCGACAGAGGCTCGTCGCGGCCTGATCCAAGAAGCGGACGGCGGCACTCTGATGCTGGACGAAGTATCGGAAGTTCCACTGTCGTTTCAGGCCAAGCTGCTCGCATTCTCGGAGACCGGGCGTTACCGCATCCTGGGAGACAGCAGCGAACGGCAGTCGACTGCGCGCCTGCTCGTTGCCTCGAACAGGGAACTTGCAGAGGAGGTTAGGGAAAAAAGATTCCGATCGGATCTCTACTTTCGGCTCAACGTACTCCCGATTGCGATCCCGCCCCTGCGGAAGCGCCCGGCAGACATTCGAGATCTGGTGCGGCAACACATCGTTTTGCTGCGCGGCAAGAAGATCGAGAATGGCTTTTTTGAGGCCCTGGAAAGACACAGCTGGCCGGGAAACGTCCGAGAACTGATCCAGGTCTTGAAACGGGCAGGGATTCAGCTGCCGGGCGCCACGATCGGTTCCCAGGTGGAACAGGTCCTGATGAGCATCGAAAGGGAGATCCCTGGCGATCCTGATCAACTGGTCACTTCAATCGAGACCTCGCTGGACCAAGGCGCCTCATTCTGGGATACGGCATGGAAGGCCTTTCTCGACAGGGATCTCAACCGAGAACAGTTGCAGGCGTTGCTCAAGAGGCTGTTTGTCACCAACGGCCACAGTCTGCGGCGGCTCTCTGAGGCCGTCAATATCGAAGACAAGGACTATTCGAGATTCGTTTCGTCTCTGCACAAATACAAAGTACACCCCAACCCGGCGGATTAGGCGAGCACCTCGGCGATCGCGGCGCCTTCCGGCCTTGCCGCCGGGTCTTTTGCCATCATCGACAATACGAGCTCATTCAGCGCATCACCGATCTCCGGCCGGTATTGCCGTGGGGACACTGGTGAGGTCTCGAGAATCTGCTTGATGATTTCAACCGGCGTATCGCCGGGAAATGCCGGCTGTCGAGTGAGCAACTCGTAGAAAATGACCCCCAGTGCATAGATGTCGCCGGCGGTGGAGCAGGCCTGCTCGGTAATCTGTTCCGGCGCCATGTAACCGAGAGTGCCGACAATCAGGCCGGTCCGGGTCAGTCTTGTCAGAGTCTGGGTCCTGGCAAGTCCAAAATCGAGCAGTTTCACGAAGTACGGGTCTCCCTCGCGCTCTACCAGCAGGATGTTCTCGGGTTTGAGATCTCGATGCAACACGCCCTTGAGGTGGATCTGCGAAACCACGTCGATCAGTTGCGTCATGATGTGCCGACAGCACGGGATGGACAACTCGGCCGAAGGGTCATTGATGGTCTCGGCCAGTGATTGGCCTTCGAGAAGCTCCATCGCCATAAACAGGCGCCCATCATGCTCACCGCGTTCATGAACGGCAACGATGTGCGGATGATCAAGCTGGTCGATGACGGCGGCCTCGTGCAGGAACCTTTTGCGTACAGTTTCATCGGTAGCGTACTCGTCACGGATCACTTTGAGAGCATATGACCGCGAATCTTCAACGACGTTCTCTGCGCGGTAGACAACCCCCATACCACCGCTCCCGATCTGATCAACAATTTTGTAGTGGCCGACATACGACCGGCGTTTCCAGAAGGTGAAGAGGTTGCGGTACCTTCGGAAAAGCAAGAGCAGGCCGCCTGCCGCCCCCGCGAGGAGTACCAGCAGCAGGTTGGTGCGGAGATGGGCGCGACTCGTCTCAAGTCGCTGAATTTGATTCTCCTGCTGCAGAAGGGAGATCTCCTGCTCGCGCTTCTGGGCCTCGAAGCGTGCCTCGGCCTGGGCTACCGCACGCCGCGTGGTCTCGTCAAGGAAGACCTCCTTGACCTCGTTGTGGTGTTCCAGGTGTTCCAGCGCGGCCTTCCAGTCGTGCCGCGATTTCTCGAGCCGGTACAGGTGCCAGGTGGCATCACGAACGATCTCCCTGGCATCGACCTCGGTTGCAAGTTCGAGTCCCCGCTTGAGGTAGGTCTCTGCTTCACGGGGCCGGCCGAGCTCGGTGAGCACCCTGCCGATGTTGTTGCAGGTGTTGGCGATGGCACGCACGCCACCGATCTCCTCACGAATCGCCAGCGTCTCATGGTGAAGCTCGAGGGCTCGCTC
>JBDLIO010000461.1:0-3351 GCA_039714865.1 Acidobacteriota bacterium
TCAATCAACGTACCGTCGGGTACGCCTCATTCGCTCATTCTGCGAAAACACTGAATCTCACCACGTCTTCCGCCCCTCGCTACGAAAACCGGTGAGAAGGTCGGGCCAGCTCTCACTTCGCGGGCCCTGAAGGACCCGCCTACAAAGAAATTGGCCCCTTGTAGTCAGGTCCTTCAGGGCCTGCAGCTCTATCTGGAGCAGGGGGTTTGGGTCCCTGGCATTCCAGCTCCAACGGCTTAATTCTCTTCCTCTTTTTTTGTGCCTTTTTGTGGCTCTCTTCTTCGTGTCTTCGTGGTTCATTCTTGTTTCAGTCGGCGCCTGCGTTTCCACCTGACGACTCGGGTTCCGGCGAGCACGTCGTGCAAAGCCAGGCGGTCACCGCGCAGCACCGCCAGCATGTGGCCGCCGACCAGCGTGACCGAGGAGGCCATGTAGGCCAAGAGCCGCATCGCCGCCCGAGACGCACCGATCGGGCACCGACCCTGGTAGTCAACGACCCTCAGGCCCAGAAGCCACTTGCCCGGCGTGCAACCCACCAATCCCCACCCGACCAGGAAGTAGCACCACCACAGAGCGACCCAGAGTCCCAGGATACCGGCCACGTGAGTCAACCAGGGCGTTTCCCGGGCCAGCGAGGACACGGCATCGATCGCGGTCCCGTCCACCGGTATATCAGGCATGGCACGGAACAAGGGCAGGCACAAGCCTGCGCTCAAGCCGACGAAGATCACCATATCGGCCAGGGTCGCGATCAGTCGTCTGCGAACCCCCGCCGTCGGAAGATCCCGACCGGGAAAATCCTCTTGAGCACCCTCAGTTTCCTGCGATTCCACCATCAAGGGCAGTTTACACCCGGGGAGGGAACTTCGAACGTCCAACATTCAACGCTCAACGTCGAAGTACGCGCGTTTGGTCACTGATTGTTTGGAGCGGCGGGTCTCGTTCTGAAGGGTGTCGGATCTCTACGGACACGATGTCAGAGCGTTCATCGTTCCGCCAGAATCGACCGGTGTCGTCCCACCACTATTAACCCTCGGGCGCGAAGTTCGAAGTTGAACGTTGGACGTTGAGCGTTGAACGTTCGGCCGAAGGCCGCCCACCTGTGCTAGCCTCCGGCAATGGTCCAATTCACTCGGGATGTGGTTCCAAAGCTCCGGCAGGCGATCGACCAACTGCCGCATCTGCCCCGTGCGCTGGCGCTGGTTCGTCAGGCCGCAGGGCGCTGGACCACAGCGTGGGTCATCCTCCTCGTCTTCCAGAGTATTGTGCCCGTCGCAGTTGTCCTGGTAACTCGGCGCCTCGTGGACTCGGTCGTCGCCGCGGCCGGGTCCGAAGACCCCGGTTTCCAAGAACCCCTGCTGATGGCAGTCGTCATGGCCTCGCTGCTGCTGGCCTCCGAACTGGCCCGGGCCCTGGCCCAGTGGGTTCGAACGGCACAGGCTGAACTGGTCAGCGACCATATCCGCGAGCTGATTCAGGAGAGGGCCGCCGCCGTCGACATGGCTTTCTACGAAACACCTCGGTACTTCGACACGCTCCACAGAGCCCGCTTCGACGCCCAGACGAGGCCAGCGGCGTTGGTGGAGAGCCTCGGCACGCTGCTTCAGGGTGGGCTGACGTTGATCGCCATGGGGGCCGTGCTCTTCGGCTATGCCTGGTGGCTGCCCCTGATCCTGCTGCTCAGTACCGTGCCGGCCCTTTTCGTTGTCATGCGGGCCATCGTCCAGCGGCACGAATGGACCGTCAATACGACGATGGATCAACGGCGCTCGACCTATTTCGAATACATGCAGTCGACCCGGGAGACGTTTGCCGAAATCAGGCTTTACGGTCTGGCCGGCCACTTTCGAACGTCATTCTCGGCCTTGAGGGACCGCCTCCGGGGCGAACGCCTCGATCTGGCCCGATCCGAGGCCGGGGCCAGAGTTCTCGCGGGTCTCGCCGGTCTGGCGCTCCTCGGAGCCTCCCTGGTCTGGATGCTGCTCGACGCCTTGCGCGGAGCGATCTCACTCGGCCAGTTGGCAATGTTCGGACAGGCGTTCCTCCAGGGCCAACGCCTCCTGCGCTCGAGTCTTGAAAACCTGGGCCAGATCTACTCCAATCTGCTCTTCCTGGGCAACCTCTTCGAGTTTCTGGAGTTGGCGCCGACAATCACAGATCCTCAGGATCCGCGTATCCTGCCGTCACCGATCAATCACGGCCTGAGCTTTCGGGATCTCACCTTCACCTACCCGACTGCCGCCCGCCCAGCCCTCGAACAGTTTTCACTGGAGGTTCCGGCGGGGTCCACGGTTGCGCTTGTGGGCCGGAACGGCGCCGGAAAGAGCACCCTCTTCAAGTTGCTGCTTCGGTTCTATGACCCTGATCGAGGATCGATCAAAATCGACGGTTTCGACCTCAAGGACCTGGCGCAGAATGATCTTCGCCGCCGTATTGCCGTCTTGTTCCAGGCGCCCCTGGAGTTCAGCACGACCGTCGCCGAAAACATCGCCTACGGGGATCTGGAGATGGGCCGCGACCCGGCAAACATCAGCCGCGCCCTTGAAGCGGCGGGTGCCAGGTCCATCGTCAACCGCCTCCCGGAAGGCGACAACACCATGCTGGGACCCTGGTTCGGCGGCACCGAGCTGAGTCTGGGAGAGTGGCAGCGGATCGCACTCTCTCGCGCCTTCCTGCGCGACGCAGACATCGTGCTGCTGGACGAACCCACGTCGGCAATGGACTCCTGGGCCGAAGCAGAATGGCTGAGCGCCTTCAAAGAACATATCAAGGGTCGAACGACCATTGTCATCACACACCGCCTCAGCACCGCCCGCCACGCCGATTTCATCCACGTCTTGGACAGAGGGCGCATCACCGAAAGCGGCACCCACGACGAGCTGCTGGCCCTCGAAGGCCGCTATGCCGAGGCGTGGGGGTATCAGAACGTCCAACGTCCAACGTCCAACTTTGAAGTTCGCGCCCGAGGACTGACAGGAATGGAATAGTCACGGTCGATGCTCAACGGTGAACGCTCACAATTCCCGCGTGTGGAATTACGACACCGTTGGCACCGAACCCCGCAATTTAGACAACCGGGGACCAGAAACGCGTATTTCGACGTTGAACGTTGGACGTTGGACGTTGGACGTTCTTGTTCTCCTACCGCCTTCGCCCCTTAATCGCGGCCCTGCCATATCGAAGCGTCCGCCCGATCAAATCAAAGGGACGGTAAAGGCGGTAGCCCCAATAGCCCCACGTTGACTTCGGCTTTCCGTACAGAGCGTGCACCTGCCCCCTCGTCAACACGGTGGCGCCCCATAGGGTGCGCAGCAACGTCGCGCTTCGCCCTCGTGAGGGCATCACCGACGC
>JBDLIO010000462.1:0-3347 GCA_039714865.1 Acidobacteriota bacterium
ATGAGGGGGCAATGGTAACTCGGATCTTCAATCCCGGCTTTCGGGACCGCTTCGCGACCCCGCTCGCCGCATTTTCCGGAGGGGTTTAGAATAAGGGTACGGCGAGAAAGTACTTTCCAATACTCCACCGTTCGTCATCCCGACCGAGGGAGCTTCAGCGACCGAGTAGGGATCTCCCCAGTCCGGCGCCGGCGTTTGGTCCAGGGAGATCCCTCGGCTCCGGCCCTGCGGGCCTCCGCTCGGGATGACATGACGAGAAGGGAACACTTCTGTTCCGGGTTAGAAAATAGCAAGAGGGGCTGCGTCGCTGCTTCACTGCCCCAGGGGTGCGTCTGCCGGAATCTCCGGGAAGACCCTCTTGTAGGCGATGCCGACGGCGCCGAAGCACCAGGGGGCGACGAAGAAGACCGGGACGATGCACAGCATGGAGGCGATCGTCGCGACCAGTGAGGTCAGGCCCAACAGTCCGAGAACACCCCAGATATTGGCCCACGCCGCGGCGGCGCTGGTTTTGAGGGCAGGAATTGCCTTGAGCTTGCGATCAACGATCAAGGGATAGACGAAAATGAACAGGGTCATGATGACCGTCATCAGAGTGAGCATGACCAGCATGAACAGACTGACCGACAACAGAGCCGCCAGACCGGCGACTTCGGGGGCGTCCTGCCCGGCGGCGGCGCCCAGGGCGATGCCGGCGAACAGCACTCCGTAACAGGGAAGCAATACGATCAATACGACACCGAGCAGGATCAGACTGGCAATCAGGCTGGGCACGAAGAAATCGAAGCCCTTGAAGAGCATTTCGAATGTGATCGTCTCACCTCGCACCAGGGCAAACCAGGCCAGGAAAATCCCGCAGACCATCGGCCCGGTCAAGATGTTGAGAGGCACGAATGACTGGATCAACATGCCGACCAGGCAGATCGCAAAAAAGACCCAGTACTGGCCCGACATCAGGTTCCAGCTTTCGGACAGACAGTCCACCGGGCGAATCGGGCCGCGTTCGAATGAGGTCTGCGGATCGGTCATGCTTCACTCCCGTCGTTTGGTTTGGTCTCTCTTCAAAGTACCGTTCGAAGGCCTCGTCGTCAATTCCAATTGACTCAACCGTCGGCCCGTGTTGGGATGAACCGGTGTTGAAGAAGACATCCGCTGAGGGGCCTTTGATCCTCGCTTCGGGTCCGAGGGCTGCTGAAGAGAAATTGTTGGATCTCGTCGAAGGATTGATCTCACCCGGCCCTGAAGCCTTGGGTGTTCCGATACGAATCGTCGTTCCATCCCGCAGTCTGAGGCGCCACGTCCTGAAGGCACTGGCCCGTCGTTTCGGGGCGGTGGTTGGCGTTGTCGTTCAGACGCACCGGGCCCTGGCCCTCGAGGTTTTGGAACGGGCCGGGGTTGAACTGCCGGCCGGGGGGGCAGGGGTTCAGGATCTGCTGGCGAGGCGGTATGCGGCCGAAGAAGAGGTGTTGCGGCAAGACCTCGTAGATTTCGACGACGGCTATGCGCCGGTGGCGGCCGCGGTCAGAGACCTCCTGGATGCGGACTTCGGCCCCGAGATGGTCGAGCCCGTGAATGAGGCGATTCGGCATTCGGTGTCGGGGGCGGAGGCCGACCGTGCCGAAGCCGTGGTGCGAGTCGCCGACAGGTGCCAGGCTGAGGCCCGGACCTTGGGCCTCGCCCGGCGGGGAAGTCTTCACCAGTCGGCCTCTGCCGTTTTGGCCGGCTCGGGGGAAACGGCCTTGCCGTCTCGGGCAGTGTTGATTCACGGATTCGCAGAGGCGACAGGCCTGCTCTCGAAGTTCCTCGAGATGCTTGTTCGTCAGTGCGGCGCCCGGGTCGTCATGGATCATCCGCCGGATCCGGTGGGTCCGACAGACCGTGATCCGGGTCGGGATTTCACTCAACGTCTGACGGACCGGCTGTGCGGAGTCGGATCCGGGGAGGCCGCCCTCGAGTCCGACCCTGGGGCCTTGAGGCCGGAGGTCGACGCCTTCACCGCACCCGGGCATGACGCCGAGATTCGGGAAGTCGCCGACCGGATCATCCGGTTGCACCGGGACGGCGTTCCCTGGGAAGACATCGCCGTCGTTCAGCGCAGCCTCCCGGCAACGACCGTCAATGCGGTCCGGCGCCATTTCGCACGGTTGGGGGTTCCTTTTTCCGGCGAGGGTGCTACGGCGGCCGCAGGCCGGGTGGCAAGGCGGGCTGCAGCGGTGGAACAGATTCTGTCGCTGGGTCTCGATGCCGGTGTCGGCGCCCTGTTCGAGGCCCGGGCCGGTGGCAGGTCATTCGCCACGTGCGAACTCGATATCGCCTTGAGATCCCTGGGTGTTTCCCGGATAGGCCAATTCGAGGCACTGGAAGTTGATGGCCCGGCCGGCGGCGGGGAACTCAAGCTGCCGGTTGTCAAACGCGTCGAGGATTTGGGCACTCGAACCAGCCGAATCCGTCGTGGCGTACCACTGTGCCGATTGCGGGAGGAGGTCTCCGGGGCTTCGGCCCTGATCGAGTTGCTGAAGGGTCGGCCGGTTCAGGCGACGGTCGGTGAGTTCTTTGCCTGGCTGGGCAAGGTGATGACGGTGCTGGCAGGGGACGGGCAGGCCGACGCCTCCGTCGATCCGATTCGCGGGGCCCTGACACGGCTCGAGGATGATTTGCCGTACGACCTCGAGGTCACATGGTCGGCCCTTCAAACCTCGGTATCCCGTGAGTTGCACGGGCTGGAGGCGGTGCCGCTCGGTGGCCCGGGCGGCGGAGTTCAGGTGTTGACGGTGATGGAGGCCAGGGGCCGGACCTTCGATCACCTCTTCATTACCGGCCTCAACCGTGGTGTTTTTCCGGCCCAAGGTGCGGATGACCCCGTTTTTTCGACGGTGGCCCGCCGTGCCGCAGCTGCCGAGTTGCTGCTCGAACTCCCGTTGAAGGAGAGGGATCGCCCTGAAGAGCGTTATCTCTTCGCGCAGTTGATGGCTGCGGCGCCGGCGGTCACTCTCTCGTGGCAAAGGGTCGACGCCGGCGGCAAGGAGATCAACCCTTCGGTGTTCATCGAGAGGCTTCATCTGTCCGGTGTGCTGTCCTGGGACCGAGAGGGGAAACGGAAGGACCAACCGACGGATCAGCCGGGCCTGGTCGTTGGGGTCTTGGATGTCTTCGAGGCCGATCAGCCGCGGGAGATGCGACCGCTCCTCGAATCATCAGTCATCGAAGGGCTCGAGGAGAAGAGGGGCCCCGTCTTTTTTTCGACTGTGGGCAGACTTGGCGGTCCCGAGCCCCGTCACCTGCAGGCCGTGCTTGATGAACTGGATCCACCGCCCGGTCGCCCGGGTCTCGGCCCCTTCTTGGGGTTG
>JBDLIO010000463.1:0-3345 GCA_039714865.1 Acidobacteriota bacterium
CAATGCCATTGGCTTTCTCAGGGACGACGACCGGAAGGAGTGGGACTCGAACATCACTCACACGCTGTGGTTCGACGAGAGTGTGCTCGAGAAAATCAAGGGGGATGTCAACTACAACCGCTACACAAGCCAGGCCGGGGTGCTGCGGGCCGAGGAAACCGAAGTCGAGGTGGATTTTGTCTTCACCAGCCGTTGGGAGGCCGAGTTGGCGTACGTCGACGAGTTCCGGTTGGAGGAGCAGAAGTTCGACAACTCGATCGCGAGCGTCAAGATCGGATACGACAACCGGGCGGGGCGGGCGATCTTCGTCGGCTATGGCACGGGCAAGAACTTCGGCAGCGATTTGAACCTTGCTTTCGTCGAGTTGCAGTATCGATTGTCGAAAGCGTGGGATCTCTCCTACGAACTCACTTGGCTCGAGCTCGATCCGGACCCGGAGCTGGAGAGCACCTGGATTCACGTCTTTCGGACCAACTACTACTTTACGAACGATCTGTTTTTGAGGCTCTTTGTGCAGACCAACTCTGTGATCAGCAAGGAGAACGTTCAGCTGCTTGGGGTGTGGCGGTTCTTGCCGCCGTTCGGATCGCTGCAGATCGCCTACCAGAAGGGAACCTCGGAGATCGGGACCCCATCCGAGCAGGGAGACTCGGTCTTTACCAAGTTGTCCTGGGTCTTTTGAGAAATTCGGTCACGAGATAAGTGGCTGCTACCATAAGGCCTCACCGGTCGACTCACCGGGCCAAAAAGGAGACTCAGATGAGATTTTCAATTGTGATCACCCTCTCAGTATGGCTTTCCTGCTGTCTATTGCCGAGCGTGGGTTTCACCGAGGATCTGGATGAGGAACTGGTCTTCATCGTGGCCGCCGATATGAGAAAGGCGGCAACGGGCGAATTCTCAATCGCCTGCGAAAAGATCCGCGAGGTCGGCCGGGGTGAGTTCATGATCAGTCCCGGGGACCTCGACGCCGATCCGCCCGAGGCGGCCCGGGAGTTGCTCAACGAGGTCTTCGGCGAGGATTATCCGTGGTACCCGGTCGTGGGAAACCACGAGCCGGAGTCTCCCTCCACCATGAGGTACCTCAGAAGTTTCACCATGACCCTGCCCCACGTGGTCAACCGCGGACCTGAAGGCTGTGAGGCGACGACCTTCTCATTCGACTGGGGCGACAGTCACTTCGTGGTTCTCAATCTCTACTACGACGGAGTGAAGGACTGGGGCCTCGAGGGCTTCCTTGTGCCGGAACTCCTGACATGGCTCGATGCGGACCTGGCTGCGACCACCAAGACCCACAGATTCGTCTTCGGTCACGAGCCGCTGGTGGCTATGCCGGATATGGACAACGGCCGTATCCGCCACCAGGGGGACTCACTTGATGAAGATCCGGAGAATGCGCTGGCCTTCCATCAGCTCTTGATGAAGTACGGGGTTGACGCCTACTTCTGCGGCCACACCCATAACACCTCCTACGCCAAGATCAACGGTCTGTGGCAGCTCGACCCCGGTCACGCCAGGGGCCGGGAGGAGACCTCCTATGCTGAGAAGTTGTACGCGGCGATTGTGACCGCGCTCGACAACGGACAAAAACGGGGGGAAGGCGAGGCTAACTCGCTCAAGCAGCTCTACCGGGACGACGCCTACCACATCGACCGCTGGTTCAAGTACCTGGGATTGAAGGGGCAGCCTGTCACCCAGACCCTGGCCCAATTCTATGACGAGTACAGCCACGACCCGGAGGCTCGAGATCGATACTACGAACGCCAGATTAAGGGCCGCGGGCAGACGAGGTCCTCCTTCATGAGAGTCATCGTCGGCGATGACGTCAAGGTCGAGATCTACCGCGATGATGCACGCGGCGGGTCCTACACCCTGAGGGAAACGGTGGTCCTTCACTGATCCGGCTCGAACAGTGGACGGGGTCAGGGACCGCGGCGGCTGGCAGGGTCAGTCAACAGAGTCAGAGGACAGCGGCCGCTGTGATCTGCCTCGGTCCCGGCCGACTGAAAGGGCATTGAAACCGCCAACTGACTGAGTTCGTCGCTGCATCCAGCCGATGCGGCATGGGGGGTTCTTTATCCGCCTGCCCTCAATCTGCTCCCTCTTGAAGAAGGTCAGCTTGTGCTTCCGGGTCACGGCGCGCAGGGAGGAGGTGGCTCATCGAGCCTGCCAGCCTCTCGCAGCCGCCGGGCGGCCTCCTGGTTTGCGGGATCTGAGAAGGGCAACATGACGTCCAGCCCGGGTGTCTGACCGGTGAAGTCGCCGAGCCCGTCGATGACGCTTTGCCGGAAGAAGAGGGGTGGGTCCTCCTCGAGGTAACGAAGGGCGAGGTGCACTCCGCAGCGCGGTTCCAGTTCGAGAGTGCGGAGCACCACATCACGCCGCGTTTCGGTGCCGGGCGTGTTCTCGAAGAGCAGGGCGAGATCGCGGGAGTCCGTTGCCAAGGTGATGCTCTCTGACCCAGATTTCTCGTGGAAGGAAGGGCCGGACTGCGGAATATCTACCGGCGCCGCCTCGGCCGGGCCGAGACCGGAGAACCCCTCGATGCTTCGGGGGCCGCTTCCCTGTGAGGAGGCGCTGACCAGCAGGGCGACATAACCCATGGCGACCACCGCAGTGATCAACCCGGCAAGGAGGGGCGGGCTCTTGCGAGAGAGCGCGGCCAGGACCAGCACGACTCCCAGGAAGAGGGCCACTGCCGGCCCCACGGAGAAATCGAGACGATCGGCGAAAAGCAGCCCGAGAAACGACCCGAGAAACCCCGCGCCCCAGGTCATCAGCAGTCGCTTCCCCAAACGGTTGGTGAAGATCGCCGAGATGGTGGCCGGGATGATCAGCAAGGCGAAGACCACGACCACGCCACCGATCCGGACGGCGAAGGTGATCACCACACCGAGCAGCGCGTAAAACAGGAAATCCCAGGCCACGACCCGCATTCCCTCCTGGACTGCACCGTCGTAGTCGCTGGAGACCCTCTGGAACGGATGGCGCAGGATGTAAAAACAAAGACCGACGGCGCCGAAGACCACGGTGCAGGTGAGGAGGTTCGTCCAGGTCACCCACAGAATGCTGCCGGCCAGCATGTGCTGAGCATGGACGTGGCCGCCCGGAGCGATTCCGATGAGAAAGAGGGCCGCCGCCGCCGCGATCGCGTAGGAGACGCCGATGATTGCCTCCTGGGAGATCTGGATCACATGTCGGCGCGCCAGGGCGAAGAATGCAGCCGCTCCCAGAGCGAGGCCCAAGGACGCAAGGTAGGTCAAGGGGGAGTGCTCTTCGACCCCGAAGATCAGGTGGGCGCCGATGGTGCCGACCGCGACGATCTGGGCGAGAGCGATATCCACG
>JBDLIO010000464.1:0-3341 GCA_039714865.1 Acidobacteriota bacterium
CAATTGTCTCTGTCCCTGTTGCTGCCTCCCAGCTTCCCAGCTTCCTGCCCGGTTCCCATCCGAAAACTCCGGAGGAGGACGGCGTGGTTCTCGAGGCAGAAATCAGGCATTTTTCGTAAATATCGAGGAAATCAAGGGTTTCCGCGGAGGTGTACTCGCGTACTCCGCACAAGGAAACCCGCAGATTGACGAAGAGATTTCGAAAAAGGGCGGTTTCTGGACGAGAACTAGCCGAGGAGCACCATCGTCAGCCAGGGAACATACGTAATGATCAACACCGTCAACAACAAGACGGCGAGAAAGGGCAGGGTCGCCCGGTAGAGTTGGACCACGGGTTTGTCGAAGCGGTAGCTGGCGATGAAGAGGTTCATGCCGACCGGCGGAGTGCAGTAGCCGATCTGCATGTTGGCCAGGAAGATGATGCCCAGGTGAACGGGATCGATGCCGTAGCCCAGGGCGATCGGCAGGATCAGGGGCACGACGATGACCAGGGCCGAGAAGATGTCCAGCATCATGCCCAGCACCAGCAAAAAGAGATTGAGCAGGATCAGGAACGTCAGTTTGCTGGAAATATGAGCGGTGACGAAAGCCAGGAGTTGCTCGGGAACCTGGGCGTCGATCAAATAATTGGTTGAGGCCAGGGAGGCGCCGAGAATGATCAGGATGCCGCCGACCATCACCATCGACTCTCGCATTACTGCAGGCACGCGGCGGATGGGGATTTCTCGGTAGATCAGGACCTCGACTATGAGGACGTAGACGACGGTGACTGCGGCCGCTTCGCTTACCGCGAAGAAACCGCTGTAGACGCCGCCGAGCACGATGAACGGCAGCGGAATCTCCCAGATCGAGGTGCGAAGGGCGGCAAAAGCCTCTCGGGGATTGAATGCGGCCTTCTCCCTCAAGGCGTTCGAGCGGGCGCCTTCGCGGAGGCTCATCAGTGAGAGCAGAAGCACCATCAACGCCCCGGGCAGGATTCCGGCGACAAAAAGCCTGTCGATGCTGATTTCGGCGACGATACCGTAGAGGATCAGTGGAACCGAGGGGGGAAAGAGTAGCCCCAGGCTGCCCGAGGTTGTGATCAGACCCAGGTTGAAGTTCTCGCGGTAGCCGGCGTCCTTGAGTGCCGGGTAGAGCAGGGCGCCCAGGGCTACGATTGTGACGCCGGAGGCGCCGGTGAAGGCGGTAAAGAGTGCGCAGGTCACCAGGGCGACGACCGCCAGGCCTCCGGGCATCCAGCCGAAGAGGGCGTCGGTCAGGCGGATCAGGCGCCTGGGCGCCTCGCTCTCTCCGACCAGGTAACCGGCGAAGGTGAACAAGGGGATGGCCAGGAGGATCGGCGTGTCCGCGATGCGATAGACCTCCATCGCGACAACCATCGGGTCGACATCGCCTCGGGCGAAGCCCAGGAACGCGCTGGTCAGGATGACCGCGAACAGCGGGGCGCCCAGCAGGGCGATCAGCAGCAGGGCGAGGCCGGTCAGGATCATGGGGTGGAACGCCGGGAGATCGAATTTTCGTAGGGAACGCCCTGCGAGCCGGTATCGGCAGGCCTTTTCCGGAAGGGTTTCGAGAGTCTTGACGTCTTTATTGAACGTCCAACGCTCAACGTCCAACGTCCAACTTTGAACGCCGGAAACAAAATGCGCTCGACATGCCCCAGCCGCTTTTGATGATTTTTCGAGCGATCAGGTGTGTCCTCCTTCGATGTTGAGCGTCGAGCGTTGGACGTTGGACGTTCAGTGGGGTCTTCGTCCTTGAGAGTGCGCCCTTGGGGACCTCGAGGAGGTTCGGTCAGTGCTTCGCGGAGGTGTTTCCATGCGTAGATGGCGTATCTGATGGCGATGATGCCCATCGCAACGGGCAGCACCAGTTCACAGACCCACACGGGCACCGAGCCAAAGGCGGTCATGCCCGAGGCGTGATCCTCGAGGAGCAATCGGCCCGCGTGCCATGAGAAGAAGCCCGCGACGACTGCCGTGAAGAGGTCGGTCAGCACTCGCATGCGAGCGTTCCAGCGGCTTGGCAAGAACCGCGAAAGGGCATCGACCGAGATCTGGCGATCGTCCCGGGTTGCCGCCATGGCGCCCAGCATTCCGACCCACAGCACCGACACGCGAAGCATCGGATCGGCCCAGGAGATGCCGGTGTCGAAGACGTTGCGCAAGACGATCTGGATCGTCGCCATGACGATCATCACGCCGAGAACACTCGCCAGGATGGCGTCCTCAACAGTCCCGAGGATGCGGAGAATTCGGTTCAATCTGCGGCTGCTCCCTGGCGAAAGGCCTCGAGGTGGCGAAGCAATTCTTCGACCAAATCCGACGGCACCGCGCCCTGCTTTCGGAGCGAATCCGTTGCTTCGACTGCGACCTGGTGCCACTTCTCGAGCTTTACAGCGTCGACGGTGAGGAACTTGATGCCCTGCTTGGCCAGGGCCTCCCGAGCCTTGTTGTTGTCACTGCGGGTTCGCTCGTTGAGTCTAGAAGATACCCGGCCCAGGATCTCTCGGACGGTCTTTCGGTCCGCGGGTTCCAGTTTGTCGAAGGCCTTGCGGCTAACGACGATCGAGCCGTAGGTGTAGAGAATCGGCAAATCGGTCAGGTACTTGGTTCGGGTGAACCATTGGAGGGCCACCGCGGCCACAGACGGTCCGGCGACGGTGTCGATCAGGCCTGTTTGAAGGCCGATCAGTACGTCGGAGAGCGGCAGCGGAACCGGGGACAGCCCGGCGGCGTCGTAGATTGCGCCTGCGATGATGTCGCCCTCGGGCAACCACGCCTTCTGGCCCTCGAATTCGGCCAGGTTCGTAGCAGGTTTGTTGGACATGATGAAGGCAAAACCGCCCTCAATCAGGCCGAACGAGATATAGCCCTTGGTCTCGAGATTTTTGATCAGCGTCGCATCCATCTGCTCTCGGACTGCGTCGACCTCGTCGTAGGACTTGAAGAGAAAGGGGAGGCCGTAGAGTTGGAGATCAGATGTGACCTCCGCCAGGGACTGCCCGGTCATCATGCCGCCGTGCAATTGGCCGATCCGCATTTTGCGCAGAACAGCCTGGTCGTTGCCCATCGTGCCGCCGGGATAGATCCGCAGTTTGACGCGGCCTTCGGTCGTGAGTTCGATCTCTTCGGCGCCCTTTTTGACCTCGGTCATCCAAAAAGAGCCGTCGGGCGCCAGGGTGGCGATTTTCAGTTGGGCCGCGTCGACCGAGGCGGCCCCCACACAGACGATCAGGGCGGTGATAAGAAGAAATGTCGGATAGGGTCGCGTCATGTCACTCTCCGAAGTAGTCTTCCGAGTCGTCGAGCAGGGCCCGGGCCTCGGTTTGCGCCAGTGTA
>JBDLIO010000465.1:0-3341 GCA_039714865.1 Acidobacteriota bacterium
TGGATTCGGCTCGACGGGAAGGGCCTGATGGAAGCACTGGTCCTCGCTTCTGGTTCGTCCGGAAACTGTACCCTGATTCGGTCCGGCGGTACGACGATATTGATCGATGCCGGCGTGTCGAGGCTCCAGATCTGTCGGCGCCTTGCGGCCTTCGGCATTTCGGCCGATGAATTGGATGCCATCGTCATCACCCACGAGCATGGTGATCATGTCAGGGGACTCGATGTCCTGGTCAGGCAGTTCGATGTTCCGGTGTGGATGACTGCGGGAACGTGGTCTCGGGTCAAGGTACGCTGCGGGGGTGGTGGCGAGATCACTCCCGGCCGGGCGTGGGCCATCGGCGGCCTCGAAGTGACCCCGGTGGCAACCTCTCATGACGCCGCAGAACCGGTTGCTTTCATCTTCAGTGATGGGGGTCGTCGGCTGGGATATTGCACCGACACCGGGGTCTTCACGACGGCCTTGCAGCAGCGGTTTGACGGTGTCGACCTGCTTCTGATCGAGGCCAACCACGACTCCGACCTCCTTCGCCATGGACCCTATCCCTGGTCCTTGAAACAGCGTATCGCCTCGCGCCACGGCCATCTGGCCAACCATCAGACCCAGGAGGCGATCGAGGCGGTCGCGTCGTCGGCTCTCAAGGCGGTTGTCGGGCTCCATCTTTCGGCGGAGAACAACGACCAGATGGTGGCGTATTCGGCTGTCGAGGCCGGAGCACCGGACGGCATCCCGGTCGGCGTCGTCACCCGAAGCGAAATGATGCGGGTTGGGCTCAACGGGCACGGGGTGGAGTTGGAGCGGCGGGAGATCCCCTAATCCCAGTGCTCGAAGTGCTCGGGCACAGCGACCCACGAGTGCATTCGGTCTTCGTATACCGACACCGTCGGCGGCGGGAAACCGGGGTCGGCAAAGGCGCCGACCGGGACTGCGATGATGCCGGGGTCGTCATCAAGGGAATAAAAAACGGTCGAGCCGCAAGAAGGACAAAAGTGGAAGTTGATGCGGTTGCCGCTGTCGGCTTTGCGGACGTAGCATGTGGAGTCGCCCTTGATCCTGACTGAGTCCCCCGGGAATCGAGCCTGCGCTCCGAATACGCTGCCGGTTCTGCGCTGGCACGCGAGGCAATGGCACATCGAAATCCGGACGGGTTCGCCTTCGGCGAGCAGGGTCAGTTGTCCGCAGCTGCAGGCAGCCTTTCGTGAAGTCATGGTCTTTCCGCCTTCCTGCCGGGAGTTTACTGCAACGGGCAGGCTTCGGGCTTCAGGAACGTCGGGCGTTCGTTTGAGGCTCTCGATCCATCTACAGCCTGCCCCCTGCCTCTCAGCCCCCCGACACATCGCACTCGGCGGCCCCGTCGAGGGGTGTCGGGTCCAAACGGTTCTCCAAAAACCCCTCGGGGAGGACGACTTTCTGGGTGCCGCTCTTCTTGCCGCGTTTGACCAGATGTGCTCGTTCCGGGTAGGGCTGTTCGCGGTCAATTTTCGCCAGTGCGGACCGGAGCTCATCCAGGGTCTGGACCTGCATCAGGTGGTTCCTCAGGGCAGCGCTTTTGTGGAAGCCGCGGGTGTACCAGCCGCTGTGTTTCCTGAACGAGCGCATGGCGAAAGGCTCACCGAACCAGTCAATCAGCATCGATGCGTGTTCCTGCATGATGTCGGCGACTTCGCCGAATGTCGGTTGAGGAGGGACCGGCCGGCCGGCGAGAACTTCTGCGAGGTCTCGAAAGAGCCACGGACGGCCCAGGCAGCCGCGGCCGATGGCGACTCCGTCACAACCGGTTTCTGAGAGCATGCGCACGGCATCCTCCGCCACCCAGATGTCGCCGTTGCCGATGACCGGGATTGAGACCGATCGCTTGAGTTCGGCGATTGCCTCCCAACGGGCGGAGCCGTCGTAGAGTTGGGCTGCCGTTCGGGCGTGCAGGGTGACGGCGGCGCAGCCTTCTTCCTCGGCGATGGCACCGCTCTCCAGGAAAGTCGTGATGTCGTCGTTGATGCCGATGCGGAACTTGATGGTCACCGGGACCGAACCTGCATGAGCGACGGCGGCCCGGACGATGGCTCTCAGGAGATTGGGACGGGCGGGAAGAGCCGCTCCACCGCCTTTCCGCGTGACCTTGCGGACCGGACAGCCGAAGTTGAGGTCGAGGTGGTCGATGCCGGTCTCCGAGACAAGGCGTTCGACGGCCAGGCCGACGTAGTGCGGGTCAACGCCGTAGAGCTGCAAACTGCGGGGTGACTCGTCGGGACCGAAGGCCGCCAGCCTGACTGTCTTTTCGCGGCCTTCGACCAGGGGGCGAGCGGTGATCATTTCCGAGATGAACAATCCTGCGCCGTACCGCCGGCACAACGCCCGGAAGGGGTAGTTGGTGATCCCGGCCATCGGGGCCAGCACGACCGGGGGCGAGACGGAGATGTCACCGAGTTTCATTGTGACGTCGGTTTCGGCTGGGCTCATGGTGAGCTTCCGGGGAAGAGGGGGAGAGAGGTGTGAATGATGAATGATGAATGATGAATGAACGTCGAACGCTCAACTTCGAAGTACGCGTGTTGGGCTGTCGTTCAACTGAAGGGTGATGCTCGATGCTGAATGCGGTTCGCGGCCGCCGTCCCGGGTGCGGTTCCCGGACGCGGTTCCCGGACGCTGCCCCCTGCCCCGGCCGCTGATGACTGACGCTGCCCCTGCCGCGGTTACTGGTCCTGTCCCACTCTGTCGAAGAACCTGGAGGCGTTGTCTCCAACAAAAAAGCCGCCCGCAGGTGGCGGGCGGCCTCTTCGTTATGGTGGTGGCGGATCAAAGGACTACTTCAAGAGATTCTGCAGGTATGTCGAGATCAGAACGACGCCGAAGCCGGTACCGCCCTTTGGCTGTCCGTTGTGCTCGTCCTCGAGGTAGCCGACACCGGCGATATCAAAATGCGCCCAGGAGACCTTCTCGGGAACGTGCTGCTTCAGGAATGTGCCCGCGGTGACGGCGCCACCCCAGCGGCTTCCGGCGTTCTTCATGTCCGCCCACTCGCTCTTGAGATAGGAGAGGTACTCGTCGTACAACGGCATGGGCCAGACTCGCTCGCCGACAGTGTCGCCGATCTTCGCAAGACGGTCCTGCAGCTCACGGTCGTTGCCCATCAGTGCAGCGCATTCGTGACCCAGAGCAACCACACAGGCGCCGGTCAGGGTTGCCAAATCAATAACCACTTCCGGGCCATAATTTTTCGCATAGGTCAGGGTGTCGCAAAGAATTAATCGGCCTTCAGCATCGGTGTTGAGGATTTCGATAGTTTGCCCGGACATGCTGGTGACAATATCACCGGGTTTATTAGCATCGCCATCCGGTAGGTT
>JBDLIO010000466.1:0-3338 GCA_039714865.1 Acidobacteriota bacterium
TCGGGTGTACGCCATCCGCTTCGAAATAGGAATCTCCCGACCAGGACAGAACCGGCCGGTTGTTGGAAACGGACACGGTGAGGTCCGACCCTGAAGGAAGTTCGACCGAATCTCCACCGCCGACCGCACTGAACCGGTAGATAAAGGAGTTGTCACCGGCCTTGGAAAGCGGCAAATCAACGAGATACAACTTGCCGTCCCAATAACTGACATCCCGAGGATCAACCCCGACCATGTCGATCTTTTCATCTGCGGGATCACCGTCGAAGTTCTCATAGATTCCGTCATCGTCCTTGTCGATCCACAATTCGATGGTTGACGGAGCGTCATTGTTCAGGTCCGTGTATTTGACCCGGAATGAGAAGATGGCGCCGGCGGAGGAATTCCCCGGCTCGACCCCGTCACTTTCGTATCCGTTTTCCCCTGTCCATTCGAGGGTCGGGGGCAACGCGGCGCCGAGTTGGAACGGCGGGAGATAGGGCGATACGCAGGGGGTATTCCCGTTGCCGCCATCCGCGACGCAACGGTACTCGGCGACCATACCCCCTCCGTGGCAACCACCACAGACATTTCCGGCCGAGGAACTGCGCCAGATCGTCCCTTGGCTCGCCGACAACGGCAGGTTGTCCGGCTGCGGAACCTCACTGCCGAGGGCAAAGTGGGAAACGTCGCTGTTGCCGTACCAGATCTCCAGTCCCGGGTCCCTGCCGATCAGCTTCCCGTCACGAATCATGGCCAGCCTGGTCGACCCGTGCACGTTGTGACAGGTGACGCACGTGACCCTGCTGTTCCTGATCAACGACGGGTCATACTCAAAAACATAGTCCGCCGGATACATGAACCAGCCCGAATTGAGGTGATACGCATGGCGGTTGATGTAAGAATTGGAACTCCATGTCGCCAAGTTCGTATCGAAGTTTCCCGAATCGGTGAGAGGCCCGGAATCATGACATTGGGCACACAACCTGAATGTATCCGCGCTGTTGTTGACCAACCTGGGCACCACCATCGGCGCTTCACCGCCAACCGTCTTGAGTCGGTAGCTCGTGCCGTAATTAATCGTCGGGGCACAAACCACACGATCAATGCAGTCAAACGTCCTGGCGTCTCCGTCGATATGCGCCGCCGACACGTCATGGCATGAACCGCACTCCATCGGCCGGCCGGCAAGCGTCTCGATCCCTCCCTTGGACGGGTAGTTTTCATCAGCCTGCAAACCGTGGCCGGTCTTGTAGAAACCCCAGCCTGTCCCATAGGGATACGAACCATCCTCATCCCCGATGACATTCGGCGCCTCAACGCCTTGCGCATTCGATGAGCCTTCATCATGGCAGCCGGCACACCATCGCTCCTTGCCGGTGGCGAGGGCACCCCCCGAGTATACGCCGCCGGCCCAGTTCGCCTTGGCCCCGCTGACCGGATCGTTCACACCGTCGTACGTGCCCTCGGGGCTGTGGCAGGGGTCGCAGACCGAGGTCCCCGAAAGGTCGAGCCCATCCGACAGCAACGGCGGCGCCTCGGCGCCGTGGCATCCCGCATCGCCGGATGCACAGGTCATATGCGGCCCGATCACGCCGCTGATATGCGTGAGGTGCCCTTTGCCGGAGCCTTCCCCCTTGAAGCCCTGCTCATGCCAGTGGCACGAGACGCAGCGCCCGCCGGCTTTGTGGTTGTGGTCCCCTCCCGAATCATCGTTGCGATAGTGAAGGGTCCGTGTGTGGCAGACCTCACAGATTCCGTCGGTGTACGGCGCATTGTCCGGCTGCGAGTGATCTCCGAGGTAACTGTCGTGCGAACCGCCATCATCGTCCCGATGGAATACGACGTCCACCTTCCCACTCGACGGCGAACGAAGGGTCTCTCTCACCAGGAAGATATTCCTGGTCTTGTGGGGCGTATGGCACCGTGAACAGCCGAACGCCCAGTTGCCTTTCTGGGTGCTGGTCGGCTGGCTGGAGTGGGTCTCCAGGTCGTGACAGTCGATGCAGAGCTGCGAGCCGTAGGTTCTTCGCAGCAAGGTGCCGGCCCCTCCAGGCGCAACACCGACGTTGAATATTCGAATCGGCCAGGCGAGCCTTGCGATATTGCCCGCGGCGTCGGTTGCCCGGATATCGAGGTAGTGGCGACCGTTGCCGAGGGCCAGCCCGACCGTGTCGAGGTCGAATTCAAAGACTTCACACTGCGAGCCGCAGCCGTAGCTCGAATTCACTGTGGCGGCGGCCCAGGCCCCGCCGTCCACCGACCACTGTACGGGCTCGCTCGGCTGCAGGCCCCCTTGATCGTAAACCCGGACCTTGACCCGATCCAGGCCGCCGACGATTCCACTGCGCACCGGGCTGAGAACGAGCACGGTCGGCGCCACCTGATCGGAGGTGCAACTCGGCAGTGAGAATCCCCCGAGCACCTGCTGGGTGACTCCGTCAACCGGGTCGGACTCGTCAAAGGTCGTCGCCCGAACGAAGTAGGTTGCAGACGGAGACAGCCCGACGACCAGGCACTGTCGAGCCGAAGCCCCCGTCACCTTGTCGCACGAGATCGTGCCCGGCCATGCGTTCGTCGTATTGAATTCGAAACGGGTGTAGCCGTCGTCGTCTTCGTCTCCGGTCAAGATGGTCGTCGCCGTGATCTGCCTGCAGGAGCTGATTTCGGCGGTATTCGATACGACGGTCGTCGCCTCTTGGGCGCAGAGCACCGCGGGTATCAGGAGAACTGCCCATGCCAACACACCGCTCACAACCCACCAACATCTGCACGACAAACAGCCTCGCAGATTGCCCCTGTTTTGCGCCACGGTCACCATCTCAGCTATCGCTCCTCCGGAGAGATCCTTGGTCTGGAGTCGATTCTATTGCTGAGCTTCGCTCGGCGGTATCGACCAATGAATGAAAACGGCCCTGCCGATTGCTGACTGCGGGACTGGTCAGGCTGGAATACAGCGGCAGCTACAGATTCAGTCTTCAGCGCCAGTGTACCGCGGCAGTTCTCAGCGCCGGGCGGCAGGGGCCGCCGCCGAGGCTCCGTTCGCCGACACTGCGGACTGCCACGGTCGCCGAGCCTGCCCCGGACGCTGTTCACTGCCGCTGCTCCTGAACCCGTTTTCCGACCCCGGCCTTCGGGGGCGCATTGAGGCCACGCTCGGTGCGTTTTCCGGAGGGGCTTGGTTACAGAAATCGGGGGAAATCGCCCCTCCGGAGAACATTGCGGCGGCCTCCGCCGTCGGCCGAGACTCTGTCGCTGAGGTGACCGCCGCAGGAGTGCCACTCTTCCCGAGGTCCGCATCGACTGCCGTATCGGGTGGTTCGCGTGAGGACCACGGGAAAAGAGCGGCACCTCCCGTC
>JBDLIO010000467.1:0-3336 GCA_039714865.1 Acidobacteriota bacterium
GCGTTCCCTTCGGGGATGTTCAAACGGTGGGGGAGTGGCTGGCAATCGACCAGCCGGTCGGGGCACCTCGAAACCTCCACCCGCGACGGCCGGTACAAGGTCTCGAGTGTGCTCGGGTCGAGGTCAGCGGCCGACGGCTTTGGGGATGGGTCAAAGACCGGTGGTTTACGCCCGAGGCCTTTTTCTCAGAGGCTTTTGTCGCAAATTACTGTCCATTGGTCTTTTTGGAGGACAGTGGACGCAACCGAACGCCGGACCGGCTGCCTCTCGGGGAAAGGGCACCGCTGTTCGAACGCTGCGACCTGGCCCTGAAGCAGATGGTGGAATGTCTGAGGCCAGACTGGGTCGTTGGGGTTGGCGCCTTTGCCGCTCGGCGTGCAACCGAGGTTCTATCCGGCGACAGCGCCCGGATCGGCAAGATCCTGCACCCCAGTCCCGCCAGCCCTGCGGCAAATCGGGGATGGCGGCAAGTTGCCGAGAAACAACTGACAGAACAGGGAATTTTTGAGTTTGGAGAAAAATCATGACGCAGCGGCAACCGGCGACTCGAGTAATGATGATGCCCCGGGACACCAACCCGGCCGGGACTATTTTCGGGGGCGTGATCCTGTCGTACCTCGATCAGGCGGGGGCGGAAGGGGCCTACCGCGGCGGTGCTCATCGAGTCGTCACGGCCGCCATGAAAGAGGTGGTTTTCCACGAACCCGTTTTCGTCGGAGACCTGGTGTCCTTCTACACGGAATTCGTCAGAAAGGGACGCACGTCGATTACCATCAAGGTCGCTGTCGAGGCCTCCCGCCGTTGGAATCGGCAGGAGATCGCCAAAGTCACCGAGGCCGAAATCACCTACGTCAACGTCAACCCGGAGGGTCGCCCAGTCCCGCTGTCTGGTTGTCTTGACGAGGATAGAGCAGAGTTTTAGCGTCAATATGAGTCGACCTCTCCATGATCTCCTCAATGCCGGCGTTCGGGCCGGGCTCTATCCAGGCTGTGCGGCCGGGTGGTCTGTCGATGAAAACACGGTCGAGGTCCACACTGATTCCGCCGGCGTTTCACACCTGGGACCCGGTGGGGAGGCCGCGACACCCGACACCCTGTATGACCTGGCATCGCTTACCAAACCCCTGGTGGTCACGACATTGTTCCTGCTGGCCCGCCGCCTGGGAGGACTGGACCTCGACCTGGAGGTCGGCGACATCCTGTGCAACGTCGGGGCGTATCGATCAGCCACGATGGAACACCTTCTGACCCATACGGCAGGCATCCCTGGATGGGCGCCTCTGTATGCCTCCGGGCGGGCGCCAGACGAGGTTCTGGCAGCGATCAGCAACTTAAGGCCGGTCGGTCTCCCTGGCCGGCAGGTCGAGTACTCGTGCCCCGGGTTTATTCTGCTGGGTTTGGTTCTGGAAGAGGTTTTTGGTGAGGATCTCTCAACAGCGTTCATCAGGTTGGTGAGCGAGCCGTTGAAATTAGATGATGATCTTGGCTTGAACCCTGGAACCTCAGATTATTCAATAGCCGGAGGAGCAACGAGCCCTGGCGTCGAGAACCAATTGGTCCGAGACCTTGGTCTTGACCCCACAACGATTCCACTGTGGCGCCTGGGGTTTCCAGATGACGGAAACTCGCGTTTCCTTGGGGGTGTGGCCGGGAACTCCGGGCTCTTCGGAACCGTCCGGGGTGTAGTGCAACTCGCGAGGGAATACCTTGTCGGAGGCGGACGGCTCCTGGAGGGCGCCGACGCGGACCTCGCTGCGACGTGCCGGACGCCTCACCTCGAGCAACACCGTGGACTTGGATGGCAAATAGCCTCTTCTCCGGGGTGTTCGGCCGGGCCGGTGATTTCTCCGGATTCGATCGGACATGTTGGGTTTACCGGTACTTCCCTGTGGATCGACCGCCATCAAGGCAGCATCATGGCGTTGCTGAGTAATCGCCACCACCGCGGACATCGTTCGACCGACCTTCATCCCCTGAGGCGGCGGTTCAATGCGCTGGTCTGGGGCTCTTGCCGAGCAGAGTAGGGCGACAAAAACACAATTGGACCGCCAAGACGCGAAGACCGCAAAGGGAACGGGCATAAGTTTTTGAAAACCAATCACTTAGCGATCTTCAGGGCAGCCGGCTTAGATTGAGACCATGGGGTAAACGGTGGCAGTCCGGCATCCTGGCAGTTTCCGGTTTCCAGGTTCGAGTTTCAAGTCCTGATATGCGTGATTCTGTTGGCTGCAAACAGGAGTCCCAGGGCGACCGGTACCCAGGCGCCAACCACCGGCGGCAGGAACTCGGCCTCACCGAGTTTGGCAAACAGGGGCACCAGGAGAATAAAGTACCCGATTCCGAGAGCGACAGCGATTGCGACGCCCTGCATGGTCGAGGCTCGTGTTCCACCACGAGCCCCGAGAGAGAAGGGGATTGCCAGAAGGACCAATACAATCACAGCGAGAGGTGTCGAGAACTTCTGATGCCAACGAACGATCAATGCTGATGGCCGGTAGCCTGAGTCCTCCAACTCGTTGATGTACTGTCTGAGTTCGGCCTGAGACAATTCGTTGGGCCTCTCGTTTTCTTGTCCGAAGTAGGAAGGCCCTTCAATGATACCGATCTCGGTAGGCACAGCAATACGTTTGAAGTCGTCATTGCCCTCTTCGTCGATATTCCTCAACCATCCTCCATCGGCTATCCATGCCCCGTTGTCATAGCGAACACGGGGCGCTGCCAGGGTGTATCTCAGGCGCATCTGCCCGTCGATTCGAAACATCGAAAACCTGATCAAGCGCTTCGAGGCAATGTCGTACCTCAAAAACCTGTAAAAAGTCCGACCATCCCTTGCGATCAACCAGTTCCGGTGACCTGCGGAGCCTCTGTGCGCCGCAACCCTTCCCTTGATGACGTTGAGCAGGCGGCTGGCGTTGGCATCGGATCGCGGCACAGCATATTCTCCCAGAACCCACATTGCACCGACTCCCCCCATGGCCACCAATAGGAGGGGAATTGTGGTTCTGAAGACGGAGAGCCCGGATGCCTTCAATGCCGTCAACTCCTGCTGCCTCTCAAGCACGGTCAGCAACGTGATGACACTGATCAACAGGCCAAAAGGCAGAACATCGAACAGTGCCCTGGGAATGATGTTCCAGTAGTACGCCAAGACAATAGGAGCCGGAGCCCCATTCCGGGCAATATCATCCATATGGTTGGTCAGGTCGCCGATAACATACAGCGAGACCGTACTCAGCAACACGAGCAGTAGGGGAGACATCAGACGCCGAATGAGGTACCTGTCCAACAAGGTCGGAAATCCGCCCCCGTATACCCTTCGCTGGATTTCAATTGGAA
>JBDLIO010000468.1:0-3322 GCA_039714865.1 Acidobacteriota bacterium
GGTCTTGGCGACGCCGGTCTCCTTGTCGAGGATCAGGTTGTCGCGAAACAGGTGGTCGATCCCGAAATGTGCCAGTAACAGCCTTACCGAGTCGCCATCCTTGGCGGTGACGATCGCGAGGGTGGTGTTCCTCTGGTGCCTTTCGAGTGTTTCGGTGAATGACCCGTAGGTCCGGTGCAGACCGAGCCAGCGTTCGGGATCATCCGTTCTCAGACGATTCCTGGTTCGATAAAAGAGATGATGGAAACGGTCAAGCCATTCAGGGCCCAAACGATCCCGAACCCTGTCGTAGTCTGCTTGGGTGTGGATCTCGAGGCCGGTGTGCAGGATGTGGAGGGCGACGCCGAAGTCCTCGGCCCGGTTGCCCAACGGAACCAATCGTTCAAATGTGGCGCGACGGTCAGGCCGGCTTTCCACCTCCGTCTGGAGCCGAGAGTCCGGAGAGACCTCGGACCAGGCGCCCAGGGCGGTCTGGAGTACCTCTTCTGCCGAGTCGCAGATAACACCGTCAAAATCCAGTGCAAGAACAGTCATGAGTTGTTGAATCTGCTGGTCGCCGGCAGGTAGCTCGGCAACAGTTCGGACCTTGGGCAACCGACGCGCGCGATTGCGCCCATTCAATTCCCCCCTTCGCGTCTTTGCGTCTTTGCGCCTTTGCGTTTCTTTATGGCTCATTCTGCCCCTCAGTTCCTCTCCGCGTACAGCGTCAAGAACCGGTCGAGGATTCGATCCGCCTGTGGAGAGGGGCGGAGCCGGGCAATCAGCCTTTGAAATTCCTCCGGGTCCGGCACGTATTCCTGGAGGTAGACCTGGAGGCGTTCACGCAGCCGGTCCTCATTCATCTCCGAATGGAATTGTGTTCCGTAGACCGGTTTGCCCTTGAGTCTGATGATCTGGTTGGGGCAACGCTCCGAAGCGGCCAACTCAACCCAGCCTTCAGGCAGGCGACTGACCCGGTCGTTGTGACCCAGTTGTACGAAGAAGGACGATGGGAAGTGCTCGAGCAGGGGGTCGTCTGCACCCTGATCGGTCAGGGAAATCTCAAACGTCCCCACTTCGGAGTTTTCGCGGTCGACAATGACCTCGCCTCCCAGCGAGGTGGCCATGAATTGGTGACCCCAGCACGAACCGAACACCGGCCGGTCTTCTTCGATCAGCCGGAAAACGACATCCCGAAGGTAGGGGCTGAAAGCGTGTTCACCGATGACCGAATACCCTCCGGCGCCACCGATCAGAACGGCGTGGGCGGACTCGACATCCTGCCACCTGAGCTGGGGGTGTTCGACGATGTTGATGAAGTCGAAACGATCGACGTCAACCAGACAGCGTTCGATGAAGGCCCGGCGCTCCTGCATCAGGCTTTCCCGGTGGTCACGGATTTGCAGCAGCACGAGTCTCAGTCGGTCTCTTGAAGTTGTCATCGGAGCATTCTAACCCGGCGGAGCCGACCGGGGAGGCAATTGAACCGCCAAGACACCAAGCACGCGAAGGCAGCGCAAAGAGAGAAAATAATGAACCATGAAGGACACGAAGAACACAAAGGAAAGCCACAAAGAGCCACAAAGGGGCACAAAGAAAGACAAGGAGGTCCTCTTGTTGAACCGTGACGAGATCGGCCCCCAGTTTCCAGTCTCGAGTTTCCAGTTTCTGGGGTGCGGTTTCATAGGATGAGGGAATGGACTCGCGGGTGGCTGAGTTGGATCTGGTGCCATGGAGGCCTTGCCGTGACCCCAGTGACGATCTACACAACAGCAGTTTGCCCCTTTTGCATCGCCGCAAAAAGACTGTTCGACAATTTGGGCGTTGAATTCTCCGAGGTTCGCCTCGACCGGGACCCCGCCTTGAGAATGCGACTTGCCGAAGAGAACGACGGCTGGCGAACGGTTCCGATGATCTTCGTCGGGGACCGGTTCATCGGGGGCTTTATGGAAGCCAGGAATCTCCACAAGGAAGGCAGATTGTTGCCGGTGATCGGAGAATGAACCGGATTGCCCAAGCCGTGTCAGGCTATAGGATCTGAGGAAGCGGTGGCAGAGTGGCACCAATCATTTGGCACCGTTCTCAAGAGGCCAGACAAACCCGGTTGCGGCCGCTATTTTTCGCCTCATAGAGGGCACGGTCCGCCCGGCAGGTCAAGGATTCGAGACTCTCGTCGGTGTCTTTTGTAATTGCCACCCCTGCTGAAACCGTCAGCGGCTGTGTCTCAGCGATTCCCAGCTGAGCCTCCTCGACCAAGACCCGGATCCGCTCGGCGACGGCAACCGCTCCGGGACCATCGGTGCCCGGAGCAGCGATTCCGAACTCCTCCCCGCCAATGCGGCCAAGAAGATCTCCGGCCCGAAGGGCTCTTTCGAAGATTCTCGAGACCTCGGCAAGGACCCGATCTCCCTCCGGATGACCCGCACAATCGTTGATATTCTTGAAGTTATCCAGGTCGAAGGCCAGAAAACCGAACGGTTCTTCCCGCCTACGACACGCCGAGATCACTCTGTCGGTCTCTTCCAGAAATGACCTTCTGTTGAGAATGCCTGTCAGCGAGTCAACCGTCGCCAGGCGAATCAGCTCCTCTCCAAAACGATCGTTGCACATCATCACAAAGGCCAGAGATCCCGCAACAGGCCCCATCGACGAAATCACGAACAGCAACGATCGACTCCAGGATGTGAAGCCGGGCGGGGCGCCGGAGTCGATGCCGGAGACCGCGATGCCCACTCGAATAACCAACACTATCCCAATGACAAGAAACGTCGATGCAAGAACCGCACGGCCGATGGAGACAGCAGGCTTTGTGATCCTGGCGGCCGTCACTGCGGTGCCAAAATAGACCGTAGCCAACGAGATCGATGAAATCACAACCTGAGTGCGGAAATCAGGCACAATAACGGAAAGACCGGCAGCAACGAGAATCACAGGATACGGCCACCAGACGCGATTCTCCTTGCCCCCGAACAGGCGAACCGCATGCAGCCACTCGGCACAGCCAAAGCCGACCAGAATGATCAATAAAGAATGCAGGTGCGGCAGTTCAAGGCCTGCCACGAAAGCAACATCACTGAGAACAACGAGGGCCGTACCGTAGATCCAGGCGCGCAGACTACCGGCCAGGTTGCCGGAAAGACGACGAAATGACGAGGCAAGACAGAGCAGGGTCAGGCTGGAGACGCAGACCATGGCAAATGCCAGGGAATGACGATGAAAATCCCACTCAAAGAACACCCCGATATTCCTCCCCTGTATTTCAACGAACCGCCCGCGGTCTGAGGAGTGAAAAACTGGACACCATGGTTACCATGGCTCTCCTCAAATCCGTTCGCTCTTTCGA
>JBDLIO010000469.1:0-3317 GCA_039714865.1 Acidobacteriota bacterium
AAGCCGGGCCGCTAAGAGCGGCGGGAGCGCAGGGCTGCGTACCTGCACCGTTTCCCTTCGCCTACTCCGCGCTTCCCTGCGTCACAATGCACGAACGGAGTCGTGCGCTCCCTTCTGCCTCCCAGCTCCCTTGCACATTTGCGCAAAATTCCACTTTTTCTGGAAAATTCCTCCGAGATCGGGTCTCTTCTCGTTGGAAATGCGGTAGGATAGCGCGCCTGTGACCGCGGTGTGACGGCACGCTTCTTGCGTCCCGCACGCCCTGAGGGAGAGTGTTGATGCGTCGTATTGTCGAAATTCTCGGTTCAATGAAAATCACGGTCGGGCTGCTGCTCGTACTTCTGGTCGTTCTGGCGACCGGAACTATCATCGAAAGCACCCAAAGCCGCGAAGCCGCTGCGCAACTGGTGTATGGGGCGACATGGTTTTTCGTCATGCTGGGCCTTTTCACGGTTAATCTGGCGGCTTCCATGCTGGACAGATGGCCGTGGTCCAAGGGCCGCGTCGGCTTCATCATCCTCCACGGCTCGATGGTCGTGATCCTCGTCGGATCGCTGACGACCGAGTTCTTCAAGGTCGACAGCCAGTTGGCCCTCTGGGAGGGGCAGTCCGGCGACAGCCTGATCGACCGCTCGAAGCATAGGGACGGCGAAGAGGTGCCGCTGGGCTTCACCATGCGCCTGGATGATTTCCAAATTGATCATTACCCGGGCACCCAACGCCCCGCGATGTTCCGCAGTCTTGTCACGACCATCGACGGGACAACCGGCGCAGAAACACAGCACAAAGTCTGGATGAACCACCCACTGCATTGGGGCGGCTTCAAGTTCTTCCAGTCCAGCTATCAGATGCGCGGCGGACGGGAGATGTCGATTCTTTCGGTCTCTCGCGATCCAGGACAGACGATCGTATTCTGGGGCTACGGCCTGCTGGTCTTCGGCATGGTGGTCGTCCTGGTAACGAGGATCAAGCAGCGGCGAGCCCTTCCCGAGGGTTTCTTCCCGGAGTCCGGCCCGATGAAACTGCAGCAACGCAAGATCGCCCTCGGCATCGCCTTGGTGCTGGGCCTGGGATTCGCCGGCGCCGGAGAAGCAGCGTCGGTCAGTGCCGAGACCCTCAAGGCCCTTCACAGCCTGCCGGTGCAACATGACGGTCGAGTAATGCCCCTGGACACCATGGCCCGAGAGAGCGTGCTGAAGGTGACGGGTAAGAAGAAATGGGCCGGAACGGACCAGGTAGCGACGGTACTTGGCTGGTCCTTCAATTCAGGAGCCTGGGCCGAGGCGCCGATCGTCAAGGTCGGATCCAGGGATCTGGCGGCTGCTTTGCAATTCCCGGGGCAAAAACACCTCGCCTTCAACGCCGTCATCGCGGCGCCGGCCTTTCGGACCCTGGTTGACGAGGGTCGCCTCCAGGCGAGCCAGGAAATGCCGCTGACGGCGATCCAGGAGGCCGCACTGGAACTCGAAGGTCGTCTGGTTGTCATGCACAGTTTCCTGACGGGGCAGGCGCTCCGAGTCCAGCCGGTCAGCTCCGATCCGGTCGATCCCTGGGTTGTGCCCAAGAACATCACCGACCCCAACGCCCTGGCACAATTCGGCGCGCAGTTGGCGGCCTCTCCCCCACCGAACTACACGCCTGCGAAGTTGATGCGGAACGAAGTCCTCTACAACGCCGTCAGGCCGACGCGGCTCGCCTGGTGGATACTCCTGCCCGCGACCGTACTGGCATATTTCGGATGGCGACGCACGGAAAACCCCTGGAGGAACCGCCTGACCTCGACCCTTCTGATTGTCGGGTTCGCCGTAATGACCTGGGGTCTGGCCATGCGGTGGCAGGCTGCCGGGCGCATCCCCGCTTCCAACATGTACGAGTCAATGCTCTTCCTGGCCTGGGGCGTCGGACTTTTTGCCGCCATTGCCGGCCTGAGCATCAAGAACAAGCTGGTGATCTTCAACGCCGCCGGAATGGCGACCCTGGTGAAAATGCTGACCGATCTGCTGCCGATGGACTCTTTCATCCATCCGATGCCGCCGGTGCTTTCGGGCACCGCCTGGCTGGCGATTCACGTGCCGATCATCATGGTCAGCTACGCCCTGCTGGCCCTGTCGGCGTTTGTCGCCCACATGCGCATCGGGGTGGAAATCTTCAAGCCCGCCGAAAGGACGATGGCGATGGTGATGGACGAAGCGCACTACTGGTACGTGCAGATCGGATCGATCATGCTGATCGTCGGAATCCTGACCGGCTCGATCTGGGCGGCATCGTCCTGGGGCCGCTATTGGGGATGGGACCCCAAGGAGGTCTGGTCGCTGGTCGCCTTCCTGGCCTACATGGCGATCCTGCACGCGCGGATTGACCGTTGGCTGGGGGGTTTCGGAATCGCGGTGGCCAGTATCGCAGCCTTCGGCACGATTCTGATGACCTATCTGGGCGTCAATTACGTATTGGCCGCCGGTCTGCATTCCTACGGATTCGGGGGCTCGAAAATCGCCTTCTGGCTGATGGTCGGCGCTCTGGTTGAAGCCGCCTTCGTCACTGTCGGCTTCTGGGCCTTCAGGCGCAACGGCAAGCAAAAGCCCATGGCCTCGTTCACTCCGGCGCCGGCTCAGATCACCATGGAGGACGATCAGTGAGCACCGCCTTTGCTGCGTTCTTCTGGTTGATGACAGTAGGCTACGCCCTGGCTGTCGGCGCACAACTCTTCGGTCTGGTCTTCAAGAAGGAACACTGGATCGGCCGGGCCCGGTGGGTCATCGGGGCGGGCCTGGCCGTACACACCGTGTTGGTCGCCTGGCGTTGGATCGCCACCGGTCATGTGCCGACGATCGGCAATTTCGAGAATGCACTCTTCGGCGCCTGGTTCATCATCGTCATGACCGTCTGGGCCGGCTGGAAAGAGAAATTCCCTCTGCTCGCTGCCGGTTCCCTGCCCTTTGCGCTCTTGATCCTCGGAGGCGGTGCGATGTCCGACACCTCGCACCAACCGATGATTGCGTCCCTCCAGTCCTTCTGGCTCTTCATTCATATCTTCTTCGCGTGGCTGGCCTACGGGGCCTACACGGTGGCCTGCGGCGCCGGGATCATCTACCTGCTGAAGTCACGGGCCGGTGAATCTCAAGATCCTGAACGGCTGAAGCGCCTTGACGAGCTGATGTTCCGCTCGACCGTCTTCGGCTTCATCACCGACACCGTGATGATCGCTGCGGGGTCGATCTGGGCCAAGGACCTTTGGGGTTCCTACTGGTCGTGGGATCCGGTAGAGACCTGGTCGTTGCTGTCGTGGCTGGTCTACGGCGTGGCGCTCCACCTGAGGA